>NZ_JACJEF010000001.1:581183-590572 GCF_014163935.1 Pseudoalteromonas sp. SR41-7
ACTTCCAATACACCGGCCGTGAAATAGCTACCAGAGGTTGAGCCACGTGATGTATCTATTACAAAATCACCATGCACTAATACATAGTCACTGGCGTTTACCATACGAAGCAACCCGCTTGAATGCGTGTACTTACCTTCCTCTTCAATTGGGGTTTGCAGACGGTAATCTCCTTTTACTAATAGCTTACCGCCATTGAGCTCCAAAACACCTGTTGAGTGAAGTGTATCGCCGCCGACACTCAATGTATAGCCATTCAAATTTATTGCGCCGGCTATATGAAAGTCACCATATACGGTTAAATCATGACCAAGTGTTAAATTACATTTAAGGTTTACGTTCTTCCAATAACTCTCATCTATAGAGCACATAGAGGTATTATCAGTAAATACAACCCTCTCTATATCTATAGTTTCAATTATACCTTTATGACCGGCTAGTGTAGGGTCTGTTCCATTTAAGCATTCGTTAGCATTAGTGATGCCGTCTTCGTCTTCGTCTGAACTTCCCTCTTTAAATAGGTTACCAAAATATTTTATTTCACAAAGCTCGTCATGCATTCCGTCATTATCGACATCTATACTATTTAAAAGGTAGGTCCTTTCAGAGTTTGAAATTAAATTTGCAGCCTCGATATATAAATCTATATCTATATTCGAAGATGTGTAACCAGACAAGGTTCTTCCATCTACTATCATTGTATACTTATGGCAATTTCCAACAGATTCAACTACTTCTATATCATGTAGACGACTTAGCCACTTTAACTGATCTTTAGCTTTATAATTAAGATAAGCTTGGCTTAAATAATCTCCACACGCTTCAACCCCGAGTTCAAATTTGTCTGTTGTAACTTCTTCAGTTATAGAGAAATCTAATGTTGTTATTTGTGGAAAAAACTTAAAGCCCCCAACGCCAAATAACAAGTCTCCATCAGAGTATTTAACTAAGACATCTACACTGAGAGATTGGTCAATTTCATTTAAATTAATGTAAAATGACTTAACCTGGTCTGTACCTTCAATATAAACAACATTGCTTATATCCTCATTATACTTTGAAAAAATATTTTTACCTGCAATATTAAAATTTATTGATGTAGGTATACCATAATTAGGATGGTCTAATATTTCGGTTGGGATTGAAAGTGAATAATAGTTAGGTATATCTTCATTAATTAGCCGAGTCGTTGCTGAAAAATAATAAAAAGAATCGTCATCACTTTCATCAACGCCTGTTTCAAATAAATCTCCAACAGTATAACTACTTGTAAATACTTTACATGGCGTGAAGTTAAAGATATCTTCGCATGAATCATCTTTAATATAAGCCTTCATGTTAGAGAAGCTTCTACCTTCATCTCGCCATTTACTCATAATAAAATCTTGAATGACTAGCTTAGCCCATTCATCATTTTTTAAGTTATTGATCACATCATCAGAAACATCGTTTTTCAACACTTCAATAATGCCTTTAATTGCATTAACAGTTTTTAAAGAGAGCTCACCATTATTTATTTCTAAATTTTTTCTTATTTCATTTAAAAACTCACCAAGCTCTTTTACTTGATACTTCAAAATGACCAGCTCATTATAATCAGACTTCAACCTCAAATATGCAGTTCTATTACCTGAACCAAAAGCTATTAAGTTTGACAAGATCCGGGATCTCATCTTAAGTTTCTTATAAGTACCCCCTGTTTTAACTATTCGCTTTAGTTGATTTCTTATGTTGTTTAAGCTTAGGATATTTTGAAATAGTGAGGGGGCTAAGCTATACACATTACTCATTAGTTCTATATTATCACTTGCGGATGAAACACTATTTAATGCGGAAGCTAAACCAGCCCTAGACTCAATAATCGGATGAGAATATAGAGCGTCGACAGTTTTGAGAAGAAGTCTGTTATCACTTGAATTAAAGCTCGGCAAGTCTGCTACTTCGTATACGTTTTGTAACTGAAACTCAAGGTTTTGGGCAACTGCATTTGCGCTTTTGTTTGAAGCTGTGCCCAAAGCTTCAGACTGGACTTTTAGAATATCAGTTGCAATCTGAACAGAAGCAGTGACTTGAAATGAAATAAAAAAAACAACTAGTATTAATAACCTCATTCAAAATATCCCTATATAAAATTCTTGATTTTAAAAATAGCACACCAACATACCGTTAACAAAGATGTTACAATAAAAAACCACGGTGCTATTAACACCGTGGCTTGGTTTTATATATTACTTAATTATCAGCTTAGTGAACGGTGGTGCTTAGCAACCCTAAACCATCACCACTATAAATAAGGCTACTACGTTTCAATGTCCCCACATCAACACCGTTTACGATTATGTCGGCTTGTCCGTCGCTGTTTACATCGTATGAGCTAATCGCTAAATCTGCCCAATCGCCTTCTAGCGTTAAGCGTCCGTACTCAGTCAGTGCTTGCCCGTCTTTTATGACTAACTGGTATTTGCCTGAGTTAACATTTACACCTAACAATGCAACTTCGTTTGTACCGTCGTTGTTTAAATCCCCTAGCTCCATTACTTGCTCGTTTGTCCATATTGCTGGCCAGCTGTAATTCGCTATGCGGGTATTGGCTAAACGTCCGTCGTTTACACGTAGTAACAGTTTGCCGCTGCTGTTTTTACCATACACAGAGACTTCTTTTACATCATCACCTGTGCGGTCACTCAGTAGTAATGGCTGTGCATCAGTTAGGTCGTTTGGCCAGCTAAACGTGCGTATTACACCGCGCTTATCGTGTCCTTTTTTAACAACCCATTGGTAACGACCGTCATCTTTACGCTGACCAAATTGCCCCCAATCAATAGAGCCTTCACCATCTAGGTCGTCCATTTCATGTAGGCTTATGTCATTCCACAGTTTGTTCCAGTTATACACATCTAATTTGTTATTGGCATTGGCGCCGTCGTAAACAAATAGTTGCCCTTTATCTAAACGCTCATGGCGTCCGTATAACGCAACTTCAGGTATACCGTCGTTAGTTACATCACTCATTATAACTATACGTGCGTCTAACCATTGGTTTGGCCATTTAAACGTTTTGTACGTTTGTTTGGTCGCGCCATTTTTTACAAACAACTGTTTTGTGCCATTGGTTAAATGAATACCGGTAATCGCGTACTCTTCAACACCGTCGTTAGTTAAATCACCCACTAATTCAAAGGCAACCTCACCTAAGGTGTTAACCCAGTTCCATGTGCCCATGCCTTGACCTGTGTAGCCATTATAAACCGCTAACTGGTAACGCCCTACAGCACTATTAAAACCAAATAAGCCTATTTCTTTTATGCCGTCGTTATTACGGTCACCCAACAGTTGAATACTTGCTGAGTCAAACCCATCACTTAGCTCATACGCAGCTAACTCGGTAAAGTCATGCCCATCAATAATACTAAACAAAGCATTACCATTAATAAGTGAATACTTCAGCCAGTCGGCTGTACCGTCACCATTGGTGTCGCTAAACTGTACTAAGTTAGCAGGTGCTAAATTAGCATCTGTTGGGTCTAACGGGTCCAGGCCTAACTTAAGTTCATCTTCATCAGATATGCCGTCGTTATCATCATCTAAATCAACGTTGTTACCTATACCATCGTTATCGGTATCAACTGACTCAGTCGCATCAAGCGGGAACGTATCTAAATTATCTGTAACTCCATCATTATCTGTATCATCTAAAAGTGGGTTAGTTTCAAGTAACATTTCTTCAAGGTTCGTTAAACCGTCACTATCAAAGTCACTATTTGCATCATCAGAATTTAATGGATCGAAGCCATATAAAAGCTCATATTCATCACTCATTCCATCATTGTCATCATCGTCATCTAGTGCATCAATAATGCCATCACCATCAAAGTCAGTTTGATTAGCTGGCTCACCGTAATACTCAATCCCTAGCTCAGTTAATGTAGTTAACTGCTCTAAGTCTGATAATGGAATATCATAAATTCGCAACCATAATCCAACACCCGAAAACTCAAATAACGGAGATAAATCAGAGACCTGAGTATTAGAAATATCAAAACCATAGTGGTTATCACCGAGAGTTAGTAGGCTCAAGTCAGAAAATGATGTTCCTGCAGCATAGAAATAACGTAACCCTTCAAAGTCACTAATTGGCTCCCAATTCGTTACTGATGTATTGCTTAGGTCTAAACTATACAGAGGTAGATTATTTACAAGAGTTAAATCACTAAAGTTTGTGTTTGAAAGCTCTAAACGATCTAATGAAGTAAACCCAGTAATATTTGTCCAATCTGTAATTTGTTGTGCGCTAGATAAATCTAACGTTCTTAAATTAGAAGCATTTATTAAGCTTAAATCTGTAAAGTTAGTATCATTTAAATATAAATGCTCAAGCTGAGATAAAGAGCTTAAAAATGACCAATCATCAACTTCTGTGCCCCATAAACGAACCCCCCTGAGCTGAGGTAATGAGCTCAAGCTAGAATAATCAAAGACCTCTGCATTACCTAAATAAAAATAGTTTACTGATTCGCTAATAAATGATGTGTCGGTAAAATTCCCGCCTTGTATCCATAAGCGATAAATCGAAAGGTCATTCAACGCCTGCCAATCCGCAACAACTAAATTATTAAAATCTAAAGATGATAGATTAGGTAAACTCATCAGAGGCGCTAAATTAGAAAGCTGCGAGTTATACATAGTAATAGTTTCGAGCTTTTCTAAACGAGCCATTAATGAAAGAGCTGTGTCAGTTATATTTGCACCGGCAAAACTTCTTAAATTAATAAACGCTTCCAAAGCATCCCAATTATTTACTGGTATATTATTCAGCTGTAAATCAGACAAAAACTTAAAGTGCACTAAGTCGTTAATGTTTTCGATTTCAGCGCTATCATTAGACCAACAGTAAAAATAATCGACGCTATAAACAGACTCCTCAAGCGCATAATCACTTTTAACACACTGCTCAATTACAGCATTTTCGAACTCAAGCTCACCAATTGTTTTCACATGTGCAGTTACATTAGAGTTATTAGGTTCAGCATCTTCATAGTCAGATACACCATCGTTATCAGAATCGCTAAGTGCTGGATTAGTGCCTAAGGTTATTTCTTGACCGTCGGTTAGACCATCCCCATCGGTATCAGACGACTGAGGGTTAGTTCCTAAAGTCATTTCCTCAAGGTTAGTTAAACCATCACCATCATAATCATAACCGGCATCATATGCGTTTGACGGATCAAGCCCATTTTCAAGCTCGTATTCATCACTCATTCCATCATTATCGTCATCTTCATCAATAGCATCTCTAATGCCATCACCGTCGGTGTCCTCTAAACCCGAAGGTGTACCGTAATACTCAATTCCTAAAGTAGTTAAGGTGTCTAATTGCGCAGGATCAGTTAACGGAATTCCGTCAATTAAAACGCTTAAATAACTTCCCATAAAATCAAATAATGGCGACAGGTTTTCAACCTGCGTATATTCAATATCAATGTTTAAGCTCCCTGAGCTTAAGTCTATTAAACTTAAATCTGAAAAGGATGTACTTCTTACATAAAGGTTATATAAGTTTCTAAAACCACTGATTGGCTCCCAATTAGATATTTGAGTTTCTGCAACATTTAAAGTTTCAAGAGGTGCTCCTTCTAGTAACGATAAGTCACTAAAATTTGTCCGCTGTGCATAAAATTGCTTAAGTGATTTAAACTCGCTAACACCACTCCAATCAGTAATTTGTGTATAAGACAAATATAAGCTTGTTAAGTTAAAGCTATTTATAAAGCTCAAATCAGTGAAGTTTGAATTACCTACATGTAGCGCTTCAAGTTGAGTGAGCGAACTTAAAAACGACCAATCATCTGCATTAACACCCCATAGGTACAAACGGTTTAACTGCTCTAGTGAACTTAGTAGCGGTAAGTTAGTAATATCAGTATTCGAACCATCAAAAAACCTAACTGATGCATTAATTAAAGATGCATCGGTAAAGTTCGTATCCTGAACCGATAGATTTGTTAGCTCAATATTAATTAAATCTTGCCAATCGTCTACTGTAGTTCGATACAACTCAAGAGTTGCCAGATTAGGAAGCTCAGTTAATGGCTGCAAGTTAGAAAAAACAGAATTTCGAATATCAACATGTTCTATACTCGCTTTATTAGCCAGTAAATTAAGCCCGTCATCTGTTAATTTTGTGCCTCTAAACGTGGTTAAATATTCAAGTTCATCCAGTGTTTCCCAGTTTATAACTTCCATATATGGCAAGCTAAGCTCTCTTAAAAACTTAAAGTTACCTAAGTCAGTAATATTAGAAAGCGCCGTATCACCTTGTGTCCAACAACTAAAGTAAATTACATCATATACTGATTGTTCTAATGAATAACTGTTAGTAATACACTGTTTAATTATTTCACTTTCAAAGTCAATTTCGCCAATTTTTTTAACTAGTGTAGTAATATTAGGATTATTAGGTTCAGCGTCTTCATAATCAGATACACCATCACCGTCAGTGTCGCTTTGTAGCGGGTTTGAACCTAAAGCAACTTCATGCCCATCCATTAAACCATCATTATCTGAATCATAATTATGAATAGATGTATCAGCAGCATACTCTTCGGCATTAGTTAAACCATCATTGTCAAAGTCTTGGTGTGCATCAGCCACAGCAGGATCCGTTCCTAAGAACTCCTCTATTAAGTCGTTTAAGCCATCGCCATCTGTGTCAGGGAGCTCTGAAAGCAACTTACGAACATAAAAATCTCGTCTATTGTTGTAGCTAAATAATGTGTCGCCGCTTGTAAATAATTGTTCTATATTATTAAAACGTTGAGGGGTTATTTCGCGGGTAACATTGCCATTTTCAGTTTTAATTAATTGCGAATAATTTACATAATTATAAGTCGCATTTTGAAAATAAAATGAGTCTAATCTGTAAATATCACCAACAAAATCGAGTGTAAAATCTCTTAACAGCTGAACAACAGTATCGTAAACTAATACCTGAAATTCTCCGTTTTCATCATAGGTTTTTAGTAGTAACTCAGTTTCACTAAAAGAAAGTAGCTCTGCATATTGGAAAGACGCCTCTAAAACCACCCAACTAGTTAAATCATCCGACGAAATTAAGCCTCTTGTTCCGTCAGAAAGATTGCTCATCGCATAATAAGCACCATTAACGTAATACATGTCCTCTATTCGGCTTACAAATAAGTCTTCGTCATCAAAGGTAACTTCTAAAGGTTCAAGACTTTCTAAATTAGTACCTAAATACAATCCGTTATAACTTTCTAAAAGTATTTCACCATTACTTAAAGTTTTAACACTATTAAAAAATAATAAATCATCTAAGCCATAACTTGTTTCTATCCAATTATTTCCATCAATTGAGCTGAAAAATGATGAGTCACCTAATAAATGGATCATACCGTCACGTACAAGCAAGCTTCTCGCAGTATTATTTTGTTGCTCTAGCAATACCCTGGTGGTGCTTGTTTCAATGTTATAAGCTTCTAATCTAGTGGTTGTATTATAACTAATATCAATCTCATATTTTAAACTTAAAATTTCATCGTTAAATACGTTTACATCAGCTAGATAAACCTCGTTTTTTATAATTTCAGCTTCCGATAAATCAGCGTTAACTTTTCCTACCCTGCCATTGTATGCAATAAAATACTGCTCGGCGTTAAAGCTAAAAAAATACGAAGTATTAATAAGACCTAATACACTCTCTCCAAAAACAAGAGAGCTTGCGTCAGAAGTAAGTGGTGCAACACGGCCGTTTCTATCAATTACAAAATGGTTATCACCTTGCGCTAAAAAGTTGAATTCATCGTAAAAAATAGAATCGTATATTTTAATAAGTTGGTTACCTGCAGCTAACTTATAAACCCCATTGCCATTTCCGCTTAGTGAAATATAAACTACCTCGTTAATAGTTATCACATCGTCAAACTGCCCATTATCTGCAGGCAAGTTAATAACTTCAGAACCAGTGAAATTTTGTGTTTTTAAAAGGTATTCTACATTTTCACCACTATCGTAGTCGTATTCTGAAACAGAAATAAAAGCAATATCTTCATAAAATACTATATCTCTAATATGATAGCTTTTATTTTCAAAATCATAAGATGGAAATAAATTAAACATATCTGAAACAACGGCTTCGGTTACAAAATCATTTGTTTTCATCAAAGTTTGTTGGTTGTCTCGATATCCCCAAAAGTAAAAGCTTTCTTTATCACTCCATAAACCGTAGTCACCAAAAGACAGGTCGGATTTTTTCCATTCGATACCATCAAGGCTATATACAAGTTCGCTGTAATTTCCTTGAAACGCAATTGCAGTTCCCGATGAGCTAAAATTATCGAATATGTCACTTTTTAAACTAAGATGACTTAAGTCTATTGGCGCCCACTCTTTACCATCAGCAGACACTGACACCTGGTCTTCATTTAAAGTGTATAAAACATCTTTAAATACAACAATATTACTATCGTAGCCCATTATTTCTTTAGGTTTTTTAACCATTTCCCAGCCGTACTCAGTAGCATTTAAAACACTACTGAGTAAGGCAAGGAGGCAAAAAAACATGACATTCAAAACTTTCATAACCCTAGTCCTTAAGTTTATAAATTAATATTATTAAATATTTTAATTAATTAAATATCAGCTAGTTAACCATTAACATTCAAGCTGGAAACATAGCTTAAATTCAGTTTTATTAGCCGCTACATACAAAAAATCACATAATTTAAGTGAATAACCTTTTACTTTATTTCTAAGTTAGTTTTACCTCTAAAAGAAAACTAAAAATTTATTATTTTAAATTAACTAAACTACTTTTTTATTCAGTACCGGGCCTACTAAAGATGCGTTTTGACTAAAGGTGAGTTTAAAAATAAAAATCGTGCTAATAAAGAAGACTTTAAAGTAAAAAAAATTCGAGATGTTTTATATCTATAAACACTGAATAAATGAGAAGAAACTAAGTCACCTGGGGAGGTTAGTGACTCTTTTTTAGATAACCATACTAAATAAAAGCATAACGTCATCATGTTTAATTGCTGTTTAACCATTTAAGCACTCCTTTGCTTTAAAAATTAAAATAATAAACCATTCATTTACATTTTACACAAATGTAATTATAGCAATTGAGCAAAATTTAACAATCAGAAACATTATTTTGCGAGTACTTTTTAACTTGTTAGATGGCGCTAAGTGCTAGCGCTATATCCTTACTAAAAAGCCACGGTGCTATTAACACCGTGGCTTCTATTTTACCTATTTAAATATCAGCTTAGTGAATGGTTGTGCTTAGCAATCCTAAACCCTCGCCACTGTAAATAATACTGCTGCGGCTTAATGTTCCAGCATCAACACCGTTAACAATAATGTCAGCC
>NZ_JACJEF010000020.1:0-70392 GCF_014163935.1 Pseudoalteromonas sp. SR41-7
AAGTAGATATTACTTAGAAAAACTTAAAAAATATTATCAGATATTTTCCAAATTCAGTTAGTGCGTAGCGATACGGATTAACGCCCAAATTTGCTTGGTGACAATAGCGTTTTGGACCCACCTGAATCCATGCCGAACTCAGTAGTGAAACGAAACAGCGCCGATGATAGTGTAGCATTTGCTATGTGAAAGTAGGACATTACCAGGCTTCAAATTGTAGAAAGCCCGACTAGAAATAGTCGGGCTTTTTTACATCTGCAGAAAAGTAAAATGTGCGCAATTAATACACACTCATATCGCGACACAAAGAGAGTGTAGCATTTCACTGCGACTTTCTACCGCTGTGGGCACTACGACATCATCAGGGTTCAAATTGTAAAAAGTAAAATGTGGTGAATTACTCACATATCGCATTATAATTTAGCTAATTTACATCCTACCAAGCACTTATGTAAAACACTCAATCTTGGTGAACGAGATAAATTAAGAATCAGTTTGATCCCCTACTTAGTTGAAAAGTATCTATATAAATATAGTTAAGCTCTATCTCAATAATACTGAATGGGATTGAGGTAAAAACAGTGTTACCTAGGTACTTAATACTCTTATAGAGCACATATATTGTGCCAACATGTAATTCATTGACTATAATCATTAATCCTAGGTCGCGGTAAAGAGCGCTACTTAAAATAATTAAATAATGGATTATCCGAACTGGTGAATTATTTCCTTGTTAGCATAATTAATCTTCATTGTACTTTGCATAATTCAACAAAGGATTTAATTTTCTCTGATGCGATATAAAATATCTTGGTGCTTACTTTTTACCACTATGCTTACTCATTTTTCAGCTTTTTCTAATGAGTTAGAATTTTCTGGTTATGCTCGAGTTATTGGTGGTTACTTAGACGAAAAAAATGTCGAGTTTAAGGGATATGAAGACAGTATTAAATTTTCTCCATCTAGTTTAATTGGATTCCAAGGCGAGTATCAATTTGATGATAAGTGGTCTGCAACAGCTCAATTTTTGTTAAGAAGCAATAACACAACAGCTTCCGATAACTCAGGGTTAGAGTGGTTATATTTAACATATAGACCGACAGATAATATTCAAATAAAACTCGGAAAGTTACGCACACCCTTTTTTACTATGAGTGACTTTTCGGATGTTGGTTTTGCGTACCCATGGATCAATCCACCTCAACAAGTCTACGATACTTATTTATTTAAAACATTTAATGGCATAGATGCTGTTTATAAATTTGGTGCAGAAAACTTTGATTTGAGCTTTGAAGGTTACTATGGTGAAGAGTCGGGTGATATAGGGATTGGCGCCTTAAGAACGGGCTTTGAAGTTGATAATCTTTTAGGGTTCATTGGTAAGATTAATATTGAAAACTTAGAATTTAGAGTTTCCCGTTATAATGGGAATATCAAGCTTGATATTGATGAGATAAGACAGCTAGAAAATGTGCTTAATAGCCTTAATTTTACAAAAAGCGCCAGCTCGGTAAAAACAAAAGGTAGAGCACATGCAAATCAATTTGGCGTAATTTACGACAATTTAGATTATTTTTTTAGAGGTGAATGGGTCCGCATTAAAACTGATTTAGGGATAGTGCCTATAATTCAAAGCTATTATTTAACTGCCGGTGTTAATCATGCTCCTTTTACTTACCACTTAACATTTGCAGATAGCGACGTAGAAACTCGTTCTGCTGAAAATGAAATTCCGTTAGGTATTAATAGCGACTTAGATCAACTTGCATATGGGTACAATCGTATTTTTGATGAATCTACGCCTGACTCAATTAAGAGTTGGACGGTTGGTGTACGCTGGGATGTGTTGCCAAACCTTGCCTTAAAAGCTGAGTTTTCAACCCTAGAAGGCGACGATGTAAAAGACTCGTTTTTTGTTACTCCTGATGACTCTGATTTTGATAAAAAAACTAATCTTTATCTTATTGGTTTGGATTGGGTGTTTTAATGATATTTTTTAAACCTATTAATAACATTAAAAAAATAATGATGCTCTTTGTAGTCGCTAGTAGCCTATTTGGTTTTAGCATTTCAGTTTATGCAGAAAATACAAACCCCTCGAACGTCATTATTGTAGTAAATACCACAGATAAAAACTTATCTTTTAGTAAGCAACAAATTCGCCATATTTATATGGGCGGAGCTATGAGCAGACAATTTAAAGCAGTTAACCTATTTGTCGGCAATCCGCTTAGAATAAATTTTAACACTAGGATGGTAGGTCTTACTGAGTCTAGAATACAAGCTTATTGGGCCCAAATGCGATTCACGGGGCGCAGCAAGCCCCCTGTTGAATTTGAGTCTACAGAAGAGGTTATAGAGTACTTACTAACCGTTGAAGACTCAGTAGCTTACCTTCCAGCAGGAATTACTATACCTAAAGAGCTCACCATAATTGCACTAAATTAAAAGTAAGCCGTTTGCTTAGTAAAAAATCAATTGCACTGAGTTATTTTGAAGTTATTGTTAGTTCTTTAAATAATATTTTCGCTCGTTCAATTGCGTGTGGTAGTTGTGCAATGCACACTGGTTTTGCAAAGTAATGGCCCTGCATTTCATCACTACCATTTGATACTAGGTAGTTAGCTTGGTCGGTTGTTTCAATTCCTTCGCTACATATTTTTAAACCAAGGCGTTGGCCTAAATCGAGTATTGCTTGTAATACTGCAGTGTCTTTTGCTGAGCTTGCATATTGATTTACAAACATTCGATCTATTTTTAATGTATCAATTTCAATTTTAGTAAGGTAACTCAATGAAGAGTAACCTGTGCCAAAGTCATCTAATGCAATTGAGCCTCCCATAACTTTAACTTGATTAAAAAATTGATTCGCGTTTTCAAAATTTTCTAAATAGCTTGATTCTGTTATTTCAAACTGAATATTTGAAATATCGACGCTATGTTCAAGTAGTTTACTTTTTACAGTATGAATGAAGTTATGATCTTTTAAGTCATGGCTTGAAAGATTCATGGAGACGAGTACATTATTCCCCATAAGTTGTTTTAGCATTTGCATATCTTTAAATACTTGTGTGATCACCCATTGAGTAATCGCTTTTATTTTACCTGCTTGTTCCGCTATAGGTATAAACTCACTAGGAGAAACAAAGCCTAGCTCTTTGCTTTGCCATCTTATTAAGGCTTCTAAGCCTTGAGCTTCGCCTGTATTCGACATTTTAAGCTGATAAAATAACTCAAATTCATTTTGCGCTATTGCGTGAGATATTAAGTTAGCGACTTGCGCTTTTCGTTTGTTATCTTCAAGCATTTTATGGTGGAATATTGTATATGCGCCTTTGCCTTTTTCTTTTGATGTGTACATTGCAATATCGGCATTACTGATAAATGTATTTATACCAAATTCAGCTTCTTTGGCACTTGCAATACCAATACTAATACCCGCTGGTACGTCCCACTCATTTATAGTGAATGGCTCTTTCATACCCTCAATGATACTTTCGGCAATATCTATAACAATAGATTGCTCAGTGATATTAGGTAGCATAATTAAAAACTCATCACCGCCTAAGCGTGCAATTATGTCGTTACTACGCAGATAACTTTTCACTTTTTTAGCCACAGCTTGTAAAAGCATATCTCCGGTTTCATGGCCTAGGGTGTCGTTAACGCCTTTAAAACTATCAACATCAAAGAACATAATCGCAACGTCTTGATCGTTACTTTTACTACTAGCCAGCTCGAGTTTGAGTAGGTCCATAAAAAACATGCGATTAGGTAAACCTGTTAATATATCGTAGTTGGCGAGGCGCTCCATTGAATGCGTTTGTACTAAAAGTTGTGCGGTATGTTTATGATTGGTTTGAACTTGGGAGTCAATTGTTTGTAGTAATGCATTAATGTCGTTACCAAGTTGAGATACTTCATCATGACCAGTGACTTGGTATTGAAGCTTATAATTTGTTGATTTTTCAACTTTCTGTGTGAACTTCGAGAGCGCTAAAAGTGGGCTTAATAAACGCTGATATATCCAAAATGAAATAATAATGGTGAGTGCAATAATTAAAACAACAAATGGAGCTGCACTATAAAAAAGGCTAATTTTACTTTCATTCAGTGGCTTTTTAAAGTCTTGCACAATGAGCAAATATCCAATAGGAAACTGCTCCTCCCCAATTGCCTTTAAGGCCACTAGTCCTTCATTGGTTATTGTAACCGCATAAGGTAAATTTTTTGGTTGAATACTTATAAGTTCAGGCTTAAAGCTCTCAAGCTCTAAATAGTTAGGGTGGACATACGATTGGATTAATTGCCAGTCAGCGTCAAATACATTAACAAACTTAATGTGTTCATATCGATCAAAACCGAGCAATTCGGTGGTTATAGAGAATAAATCAACTTGCTCAGACATAACACGTAATAAGCTATCGGAAATATTTGAAGACATTGCATCTAAGTTTTGTTTAACAGATTGGCGATATAAATCTTCGTGTTCATTAATCGCGAGGAAAAAAACTAAATTTGCGCTAAATATAATTAAAACCGTTGTTATTATAATAAATTTATATCGAATACTATGAAGCATCAAATCTAACCCTTAACCATCATTTAATTATGTTTTAGTTATTATTGTGTAATCAGGCAATCCATAATTACAAAAAAGTTACTGACTACGCCCTTTGTAGCACTAAAAGCTTAACATTGAGAATGCTTTTAAATTCATATACTAAATATAGCTGTTTATTTAATTTTGTACTGACTTACTTTGTTGCAATTTCATTCTTGGTTTAATAAGTGACCTGTGTAAAACTACCTTAGTTAATTTAGTAAATCAGGTGACATGAATGTCGAATATTAAAGCTTGGAAACTTATAAGCCTGTTTTGTTTGTTCGCAGTGCTTATGGGTTGTCAATCTAAAGAAGAGCAGCTGCAACAAACAATTCAAGAGTCTATTAAAAAAGCAGATACAGAGCTGTCACAGCTTGGTACTGCGCTTGATAATGGGAATGTGCGCAATGCTGTATTACTTAAAGAATATGGCGAGCTCCTTAAAAAACAACAGCCAGAGCTTACAAAAGTTGTTGATGTAATTACCCTTGATGCAACGCGCCGAGGCGCACTTTATAGTGGTTTAACACAGCGACTTAAAGATATTAAAGGAACTTACTTAATTCCTCCTTACGAAGATACGTTGCATAGTATTGATTTGTTGCGTGATGCGTCTAAACCTACGCTATTTTCTGATGCGTTAACCGATCCTATTAATATGCTAGCTGATATGTCCAAAGGCACTTTAGCGCGTGTAGGCGCAATTAGTAAGCAAGCTGAAGGTGAGGGTGTTGGTAACCAAATGGTAGGTAACCCTAACTATGGTAACTGGCAAACAAATAGTAATGGTATTAGCTTTTGGCAATGGTACGGCATGTACCGTATTTTAGGCGATGTATTTGACCGTGTTGAATATGGAAGTTGGAGCAAACGCCGAAAGTATAGTTATTACAATGACTATGGCCGTTCGCGTTATTCAAGCCCTAAACAAATTAAAACCCAAAGCGCGCTAGAAACACGCACGCGCCAAACATACCAACGCCAAGGTAAGCAGTTTACAAGCCCTTATGCGAGTAAAAAAACAGGTGCATCCGGTTTAAGCCGTAGTAGTTATACGCCACCAAAAAGCCGCAGTAGTTATTCTCGTTCGAGCAGTTATAGCAATAGCTCAGGATCGGTGCGTGATAGCGGTAGCAGAACCTCTCGTGGCGTGAGCCGTGGTAAGTAAAAGAATAAAGTTGGAGTTAGAATAATATGTATGAATTTAATGGAATAACTATGTGGTCGCTACAAGCATTGGCGATTGATTTTGCAATTATTGTTTTATTATTTGTAAGCCTTAAATATATAAAAGGTTGGGTTTCAAACTTACACGCAAATGATGAAATAACAGAGCGTGATAACTTTGCTTTTGGTATTAGCTTTGCCGCTGGTTTAGTGGCACTGGCGATTGTATTAACAGGTGTAAGTAGTGGTGCTTTTGCTGCAACATTGCAACAAGAAGCACTGCAAATGTTAGCTTACGGCGCATTAGCAATTGTACTTATTAAGTTGGGTCACTTTTTTCAAGATAAAGTAGCGCTTCGTAAAGTAAGCCTGCACGACGAAATAGTTAAAGGTAACGTTACAGCTTCAATAATTGATTTTGGTCATGTTGTTAGCGTTGCAATAGTTATTCGCTCAGCACTTTTATGGGTGGCTACTGATGGCTGGCATGGCCTTCCAATTGTAATTGCTGCCTTTATTATAGGTAGTGTTGTATTACTACTTGTTAGCCAGTACCGAGTGCAGTTATTTAAGCGTACAAACAAAAGTGGCGACTGCCTACAACAAGCAATTGTTGATGGTAACTTAGCTGTGGGTATTCGTTACGCTGGATTTTTAATAGGTAGTGCATTAGCTATTACAGCTGCAACGGGTGTTGCGCCATACGCTGCTGATAACATTAATGCGAGTTTACTATACTGGGCTATTAGCGCTGTAGTGAGCCTTGTCGCATTTATTATTTTGCACTTAGTGACAATTAAAATAATTTTATCTGGTTGCGATATTTCAGATGAAGTTAATCGTCAAAAAAATGTAGGTGTAGCAGCTATTTCTGCAGCAGTATCATTTGCTGTAGGTATCACTATGGCAACCTTACTAGGCGCATAATCAGTGTCATCAACCAACACTCCCCCAAGTAAGTCTCGCTTACTTGGGCACGATATATTACTAATTACTGTTATGGCCGTGCTTGCTGGGTGCGGCCTTATTTATGAATACTTACTGTCTCATTATGCGGGCCGTGTACTTGGCTCAGTAGAAAGCGCTATTTACGCCATGATCGGTACTATGATTGTAGCAATGGGCTTAGGCGCTTTTTTAGCGCGCTGGTTTAAAGATGCATTTACCGCTTTTGCTTGGCTAGAAAGCATTATTGCTTTGGTTGGCATGGGCTGCATTTTAGCGATAGCGGGTGTAATAGCTGTAAGTTATTCTCTTCCTCATTTATTTTCGAGCATTTTTAACTTACCCCCAGACGTTGTACTTAATGGTTACGTATTTCAAAAGCTACAAGAGTGGTCACGTTTTCTACCTTATGTTTTTGGTTTAATACTGGGTTTATTTATTGGTATGGAAATACCGCTTATAGCGCGCATTCGTCAGCACGTTTATGGCCGTTTTTTAGAAAACAACGCAGGGACTATTTATGGTGCCGATTATATCGGTGCTGGTATTGGTGCAGCCATTTGGGTAAGTATCATGCTCTCAATGCCTATAATGCAAGCTGCAGCGTGGACGGCGTTATTTAATATCATCGCAGGACTCGCTTTTTTATGGCGTTACCATGCCCATGTGCGCTTTGCTAAGGCACTTTTAGTTTGCCATATAGTACTGTTGGCATTGTTTGGCTTTATTTTAGTATTTGGCAGTAGCTGGATGAACAATCTAAGTAATGTTTTATACAAAGATAAAGTAATTTATTCGCAAGCAACTAAATACCAACACGTAGTTTTAACCGAAAGGTTAAGCAAAAACCAACCTCAGCCAATTACCGATTTATATTTAAATGGGCGTTTACAGTTCTCAAGTATTGATGAGCAAATATATCATTCAATGCTGGTTTATCCTGCAATGCTTGCCTCTAACAGACACGACCGTGTATTAATAATTGGTGGTGGTGACGGGCTTGCACTTAGAGATGTTTTAAAATGGCCTGTGAGTGAAGTAACGTTAATAGATTTAGACGCGCAGCTTCTCAATTTATTTGGTCATAAAGACGGTGACTTTACCCCGCCAGAGCACATCAATAAGCGATTACTACAGCTAAACAATAAATCGATGCAAGACTCGCGAGCCAACATAATTGTGGGTGATGCATTTTTAGAAGTAGAAAAGCTACTTGATCAATCTAAGCAGTTCGACACTATCTTAATTGATTTACCGGACCCAAATCACCCTGATCTAAATAAAATGTACAGTGACTACTTTTATAATCATGTACGTCAGTTATTAGCACCCGATGGCGCAATGGCGGTTCAATCAACTTCACCTTACCACGCTAAAAAAGCGTTTTTAAGCATTGCTAAAACAGTTAAAGCCGCAGGGTTTGGCTATGTTGAGCAGTATCAGCAAAACATACCTTCGTTTGGGCAGTGGGGCTGGACTATAGCCACTAAAATGGGTCAGTCGGCCAGTGGCCGTATTAATGATGCGACGGCTATGCCTGTGCCATCAAGATGGATTAGTAAAGAATATTTATTGGCAAGTTTTGTATTTCCTAACCACTACTTTGAACAAGTTAAAAGTATTGAGGTCAATAGGTTAGGATCTGGTCAGCTTTATGATTACTACCGAACTGCATGGCAAATAGAAAGCGAATTGTATAAAAACTAACAAAACATGGTTGACATAATATGTCGACCATGAGAATCTTAACTCAGACATAATATGTCAAACGACAAAAGGCAGAGACATGGAATTAAATGAACTTTCAATAAAATTAGCTTCTTTTGAAACTGAAGGCGCTAACTTTGAGTCTTTCTTGATTGCCAACCCTGGCGAGCAAGATGTTTTACAAGTCATTGTTGATGGAAATGATGAACTTCCAATTTTTGTTACACAAACGCAAGAGCAGTTGTTATGTATTAGCTACTTGTTTGACGAAGATGAAGTTAAGAGTGAATTACGCAACGAGTTAAACGAAACATTACTACGTTTAAACGTGCCAATTCCACTGAGTGCATTTGCTAAAATCGATAACAAATACGCGATTTTTGGTGCACTGTCGGTAAATTCATCATTAGATGACGTTACCCACGAACTAGTGACATTAGCCGATAACGCTATCGATGCACTAGAAGCCGTGACCTTGTATTTAAACGATTAATAGCCAGTTAGTGGAGTTAAGATTATGAGTATTTTAAAAAAATTATTTACAGCAGTACGTGGCGGCGCTCGTGAAGCAGGCGAAGCAATTGTAGACAAAAATGGCATCCGTATTTTTGAGCAAGAAATTGCAGACGCGCAAAATGCACTTCACCGCGCTAAAAAAAGCCTTACAGAAGTAATGGCTAAAGAAATGCAAACTAAGCGTAAAATTAGCGCTGTAGATGCATCAATCGCGGAACACGAAGCGTATGCAGGCCAAGCTCTTGAAAAGGGCAACGAAGCGTTAGCATTAGAAATTGCAGAAAAAATTGGTGACTTTGAAGCTGAAAAAGCCGAAAACGAGCAAGTATTATCTGGCTTTAGTAACCATATTGTTGCGCTTAAGCAGCAAGTTAAAGATGCTGAAAAATCGATTAAAGAGAATCAACGCCAGCTTACAATGGTTAAAACCACTGAAAGCGTACAGCAAGCAACAATGGCTGTTAACAGCACGCTTAATACAAACAGCTCGTCTATGACATCGGCTCGTCAATCGCTTGAACGTATTAAACAGCGTCAACAAGATCGTAGCGACCAGCTAGGTGCTGCAAAGCAACTTGAGTCAGACGTAAATGGCGATGACTTAAAAGCAAAAATGGCTGAAGCAGGCATTGGCGACACAAGTCCAAAAAGTGCTGATATTTTAGCTCGCATCAAAGCGAAGCAAAATAGCTAACCATTACGTTTATACTTTAAAAAGGTAACCGAGTTTTGCTCAGTTACCTTTTTTGCTTAGAAGGCAGCCTTCCTATGTTTAATTTTTTCAAATCTAAAAAAGAGCCAGAGCGTCAGCTTAATCATCCGAGCGAGCTTAAAAAAGGCGACATGTTTAGCGTTATCGACTCATTTGCTTATCCGGCATGGTTAAAAGGTGAAACGCTACGTGTTACTGATATTCAGACTTACCAATATCAGCACAGCAGCGATACTGAATTTGTACTTGAGACAAATAGCGGCCAAGTTGTATTTTTACAAATTGAGCAAGATGACGGCGAAGAGTGGGCTAACTTTTCTATTAAAATTCAGCGAAACGAAGTTGAAGAGATATTTGGCCTTGATGAGTTTGCGCGTATTTTTGATGAAGAGTCGTTAACCCACATTACAGTGCAAAATACACCAGAGCGCTTTATGCAGTTTTTAGCTAAAAGCTATCAACAAAGCGAGTCGCCTTATGTGTGTTATTTCCATAATAAAGATTACCGCAACCAAACTTTGCCTCGTTATGAGCAAGAAGGTGGTGAGCCATGTGAAATGATTTGTTTAGCATCAGATAATGAAGGCTTTGGTTTAAATATCGAAATTTGGGATGGCGGCGAAACCGAAGTATCGCTAACGCTCATGCGTCCAATGTCTGATATTGTAGACTTGTTTCCCGGAGATGCTAAGTGAGTGATGCTAAAGACAAGTGGTTACGTCAGGAACAAGCTGTACGTGCCACACAAATGGCATTTGATCTAAGCAGTGAAGTTCAAAAGCTGATAAAAAAGCAAGCTATTGACCAAGAGTTAACGCCGTCAGATATGATCCGTAAAATACTTGGCTTAGATGTAAAGTCTAAAAAAACGCGTCAACGTTTATCGTTTAATTTAAATGATGATGAGATTGCGCAACTAGCCAGTCGCTTTGATGTCCCAAGTGATGATAAGCGAGCCGTAAAACAACAAGTAGCTGACTTACTAATTGCTCACACTAAAAAAACTAAGTAGTTGCACTAGATTATTATGAATATTACTCTAATTGCTTATCTACTTATTTTTGCGTTGTTTGGTACTGCGGCGAGTTATTTTGTACGCTTTATTTATGCATATTGGGTGCTTAAAACAATGCCCATGAAGTACATTATAAAAGCGGGTGTTTGCGTAGTGCTGGTTGTTGTAATTTCAGCGTTAATTCCGTATTTAGGTTAACGCTGAAATTAGCTTATACGCGACCGTTTTTATTTTATATCAAACGACTGGCATTGGTGATTAATACACAGCGATTGCACTTCAAGTACTGGTGAACAATCGGTTAAGCCTTGTGCTTTATTTTGTATTTTTTCTTGTTTTGTTATTTGTTGAGCAAGCTGTTCTGCTTCTTCTTGAGATGTGTTCAGCGTTGAATAAACAGCATACTTACTCGGTCCGCCGCATGCTCGGGCGCCCACTTCAAGTACTTTGCACTGAAAGCTTGCAGTGCAGCTGTTATTACTCACCATGTTATTCAGATCATAGTTTAAGTCAGATAAGTTTTTACTTTGCTCATTTGACGTCACAGTACTAGCACAACCACTTAGTAGTAAAATGCTGCTAGCAATGCTTAAAATTGATAGTTTAATTGCCGATGGTAAACAACTCATAACGTTATCCTTAAAATGCACTTACCGCTGAACCTTCAAGTTTAACACATTTATTTTCAACACACTGCGTGCTTGGCGTTGTTAAATGCTGACAAATGCTCATCATCCCTTTTTGTGAATTATAACTACTTTCAAGCTTAGTAATTTTGTCGCTAAGGGCTGCTACTTGTTTTTCAGACGCTGATTTTGTTGAATACACAACAAAGCTACTTGGCCCGCCACACGCGCGACTGCCTACTGCACTTATTCTGCATTGAGTGCTGGTATCACATTGCTTATCTGTAATTAGCGTATTTAATTCGGCTTTAGCTGTTTTTATATCGTCTATTGAAACGTTTTTTAAATCAGCTTTTGGTATTTTTTCAGCAACTACGTTCTTTTTAGTATTTTCTTGTAATTGAGTGTTTTCTTTTAGCTTTTGTAGCTCTTGCTTTGGTGCTTCAGCTTCTGAGGTTATTGTTACTTGCTGCGTTTCAGTTGGCGTTTTATCTAAGCATGCAGTTAAACAAAGTGGTAAAAGTATGGCTAACAATGGGGTACGCATAACAAACCTTGATAGTGATGAAATATTCATCACTATCATACACGGTGCATTTTTTACAGCAATAAAAACTATATTATCAAGTAATTAAAGCCGTGAAAAATATCGTTTATTAAAGTCCCCCCTGCGTTAGTTTGGTGGGATTAAGTAGCTTTTCGAGTTCACTGCGTGGTAAATCGGTTTCTTGTTCGGCTACATCAATAATAGGGCGGGCTTCCTTATAAGCCTGCTTTGCTATTTTTGCTGCTTTTTCATAACCGATCACCGGATTGAGCGCAGTCACTAAAATTGGATTTTTAGCGAGTGCTTTATCTATATTAGGCTTATTTACTTTAAAGCTGGCAATGGCTTTATCGCCCAATGCTTGTGCGCTATTGGCAAGTAATTCTATGCTTTGCAAAATATTATACGCAATGACTGGCAGCATAACGTTTAGCTCAAAATTACCCGCTTGGCCTGCTACTGTAATGGTCGCGTCGTTACCGATTACTTGTGCGCTTACCATGGCTGCGGCTTCTGGTATTACCGGATTTACCTTGCCAGGCATAATAGACGAGCCCGGTTGAAGTGCTTCTAGCTCTATTTCGCCTAAGCCCGCAAGTGGTCCTGAGTTCATCCAGCGTAGGTCGTTCGCTATTTTCATTTGTGCTACAGCGAGTACTTTTAATTGCCCCGAAAGCGCTACTATGGCGTCTTGTGAGCCGATGTTATAAAAAAAGTTACTACTAGGCGTAAATCTAATGCCTACATTGGCACTCAGGTTTTCTGCAAATTTGGCTGCAAACTTAGGGTCTGCATTTATTCCTGTTCCAACAGCTGTACCGCCTTGTGCCAGTTCGCATACACGCTCTAAGCTATGTCTAATTCCTGCTGCGGCATGGTTAACTTGTGACTGCCATGCACTTAGTGTTTGATCAAATGTAACAGGCATTGCATCCATTAAATGCGTACGGCCCGTTTTAACTATATGGCCTATCTCAGCTTTTTTCTTTTCTAGGCTTTGCGATAAGTTTTCAAGCGAAGGAAGTAATTCATACACTACATTTATTGCGCTACTGAGTGCGATAGCAGTAGGGACTACATCGTTAGAGCTTTGCCCCATGTTTACATCATCATTAGGGTGAATGCTTTCACTGCCTAATCGGCTAGCAAGCGTTGCAATAACTTCGTTGGCATTCATATTTGAGCTTGTGCCCGAACCGGTTTGAAAAATATCAACGGGGAAATGCTCAACGTGCTCGCCATCAATAATACTTTGACAAGCTTGCTCAATAGCATTTGCTTTGTCTTTACTTAAATGGCCAAGCTCGCAGTTACTTTGCGCAGCAGCTTGTTTTATATAAGCCAGTGCAGTGATAAATTGCTTTGGCATAGATAAGCCACTAATAGCAAAGTTATTAACTGCTCGTTGTGTTTGCGCCTGATAGAGCGCATCAGTAGGTACTTGTAGCTCGCCCATGCTGTCTGATTCTGTTCTAAAGTTGCTCATAAGTGTGCTCCTTAAAAAGGGTTGAATTCGTGACTAAGAATACGAGCTTCACGCTCAAGTATTAAAAATTGTGCAATATTGTTATGCACCTTATAAAACCGTTTTAATGCTAATAATGGTTTGTATAGCTGCTCTAAACATTGTTTACGAATAGCATTATGTATAAGAGGGTCGCACATTTTGTTCATAATTTCATGGTGTGTGCGCCTAAGATAAAACTCTTGAAGCAAGGGATTATGTTGTTGCTCAAATTTTTTGGCGACGTTAAGGGCGGTTTCTATGTAATCGGCAACGAGCATGGGTGCATGCAGGCCAGGTCTTAAGCAATGACAAGAGAGTTCTTGATGGTAGCGATGCTGGGCATAATTTGAAGACATAAAAAAACCGACTCAAGTTAACGATAATAGTTATCATTACATTTAATCGGTTTCAGTGTAAACAGTTATTATAAAAATTATTTGCGATACTAATTTGAGTATTAATTGTAGCCAAGAATAAATATCTGATCTGTTTCATGTTTGCTCATCGCCTGTTGATTATGTTTAGGGTGCGAAAGTAAATCGATTACTGTAGCTCTCATATCAACGGCGTAACTATGATCGTCGGTGGTTTTTTCGGTTATAGCAATGGCCGCGTCTACAGCGGTATAAGGGGGTATATGCATAATTTTATCCTTTGAAATTTAATATAAGTTAAACCCTTTAGTGGGTTAACAATATAAAAGCATATTACGTACCAACCATAATGAGCCAGCTCAACCATATGATAGTTATAGTATTTAAAAATTACCTTTTTTTCATCACGACAAAATAAGCTAAATTTGCTTTACTGTTGTGCATTAATCTACAATTTTGGTGCACAGTAATGACAAAGCCATTTTCACAAGCCTGTGAAAACAATAAAACCCCTATTTTAGAGCAATTAAAGGACGTATTAAAAAATACTAAAACAGTCCTCGAAGTCGGATCAGGAACAGGCCAACATAGTGTGTTTTTTGCAGAGCAATTACCACATTTACAATGGCATACAAGTGATCGCGCTATAAACCACGAAGGGATTAATTTATGGCACCGCGAAGCTAATTTAACTAATTTACATGCACCACTTGAGCTTGATTTAAATAATGAATGGCCTGTAGATAAGGTTGACGCTATTTATACTGCAAACACATTTCATATTGTAAATTGGCAATTAGTTGAACGTTTTTTTGATGGTGTTAAACGTCACTTAAATAGCGACGGTATGTTGTGTATTTACGGACCATTTAAGTACCAAGGTGAATTTACCAGCCCAAGTAATGATGACTTTAGTGCCTTTTTAACAGAGCGCGATCCGTTAAGTGGAATAAGAGATTTTGAAGCAGTTGAACAACTAGCTAAGCAAGCAGGGCTTACGCTTATTAGCGATACTGCCATGCCTGCAAATAATCAGTTACTCGTTTTTAAACGGCAGTAATGAGCTACATTGCTCTTTATATATATCAATATGGCCGCGTTCACGCTTTAAGTAGTCGCTTATTGCATTACTGAAATCGCCATCAACAATATGGTGAGCAGAGTAGGTAAGTACGGGTTCAAATCCGCGTGCTATTTTGTGCTCACCTTGTGCTCCCGAATGAAAGCAGCTGAGTTTATGCTTTATTGCAAACTCAATACCTTGGTAATAGCACAACTCAAAGTGAAGCGAATCTACTTCCTCACTTGCTCCCCAGTAGCGCCCATAAAGTGTATTCTCACCTACTAAACTAAGTGTTGCAGCAATCACGTTGTCGTCTTTTTTGGCCAGCATAATAACGAGGTTATTAGCCATTAATGCATGTAAAAGCGTAAAAAACTCCATATTTAAATAGCCCAAATGACCAGATCGCTTTAAGTAGGTACGCTGATAAAACTCACAAAACAATTGCATTATCTCGGGCGTAATTTGCGTTCCTTGCAGCCATTCAATATCAATATTTTGTTGCGCTATTTTAGCTCGCTCTTTTTTAAGAGATTTACGTTTTCGTGAGCTAAGTATTTGCAAAAAGTCGTCAAAGGTTTCAAAACCTTTATTAAACCACTGAAATTGCACACCCACTCTTAGCATGGCGTGTTGCTCAGTTAATGATGTTGCTTGGGCTTGGTCGCAAAAATTAACATGCCACCCCGACCACCTTTGCTCAGCACTGTGTATGCTAAGTTGCTCTGTAATGTACTGATACACCGCATTTGGATTCGCGTGCTCGATAGCAATACGCTTGCCTTCAATAGGGCTAAAGGGAATGCCAGATAGCCACTTGGGATAATATTCTAAACCGTGTTTTTCGTATGCCTCAGCCCATGCCCAGTCAAATACGTACTCGCCGTATGAATGACTTTTTAAATACCCAGGTGCAAGCGCAATGAGCGTATCATCTTCAAAAATAGCGAGGTGATGGGGCTGCCAACCGCTTTTTTGTGTTACGCATTGGCTTTGTTCAAGGGCATATAAAAAAGCATGTTGAGTAAATGGTTCATCACCAAATAAACGTTGCCACTGCGCCTGATCAATCTCATTAATACTGCTAAACCATTGGTGCGAAAACGTTCCCATGACTACTTACCTTGTAGTTGTTCTAAGCTGTTCTACGTTTTTAATAAACGTACTAATTTGCTTTTTAAGCTCGGTAAAATGAGGATTATAAGTTAAGCGTTGTAAAGCCGGATAGTGTTTTAAGTTGGCGCTTGTACGCTCTCCTAGTTGTGGATTTTTTGTTGTTTTACATGTTTTGTACAGGGACTCGTCGTTAATAAAGCTGCCACAATTACGATAGGTTGCGTTAATCCCATAATGTGGATTTTGCGGTGAGTTAACAATAGCAATATGCGACATACCATGAACTTTTTTACACTGAGGCGATGTGCATTGCGGGTTATTTACTGTGTAGTCACTAGCAAAGTCTGGCGGTAAAATATCAGTGCTTCCATAAAGCACTAAAGTATCGAGCGGCTTATATTTTACTGAATTATCTTTGTGTAACGCACTTAATAATTTTAGCGTGGCACGCGTATCTATCGTGGTATCAATATCGCTAAGTACACTAAAAATAGGTAATTTAAGTGCAGAGCGTTTGTTTAAGCTACTTACGCTTGCAAGTGACATTGCATCGTACGACGCGGCAGCTGCATTTAAAGGAAATGATTCATACTTAGCAAAGTCTACATCAGCGTCTTTATCTATCCAATTAACAAAGGGTATGTCATCAATCCACTTTGCTATCCAGCCGTACTTATTATGTGGCTCGGAGCCTGGCGAATAAAGCATAAGCGCTTTAATTTTGGGTGAAACAGTGTGCTTGGTTGCGTAATCAATAAGTAACGCTGCACCGGTAGAGTAACCTGCGAGTATCACCTCATCAAAGTCTTGCACCGAGCGTTTAATACCGTATTTTATTGCCTGTTGCCATTGGCTAACCTCTACATTGAGTAATGCACTTGCGGCGCTTCCATGTCCTGGTAATAAAATAGTACGCACAGTATAGCCTTGTTGATAATACACTTGTGCTAAATCGTGATACGTAAAGGGTGAGTCAGTTAGCCCGTGAATTAGTAGTGCAACTTTATTGCTGTTTGGATGCGTAAGCTCAAAAGGGGCAATAATATCTGCAATAGTAGGGTCAGGTTTTCGCGTACCTTGTGTTACTAATTGCTGGTACGTTTGTGTAATAACAGGGCATGGCATATCTGCACGTGGATTGGTTTTATTTATATGTTTATATGCAAAATCTAAGTAATCGTTAAATGGTAAAAGTGCGTGGTAATTAAAGCGCTGGTGGTTGTGCTCTTTTTCAAAGCGTAATAAGCCTTGTTGCTTACTTTTTGTTATAAATTTAAAGTCGCTCGCCTGCGAGATACAGTTTTGAGCGACAGCTGTATGCGAAAAAACACTTAAAACAATACCAAAAGCGACTCTTAAAACTACTCTTAAAATTAAACCACTATTGTTCATTAACTTCTGCATATTGGACAAGACACTCGGTTAGCTTAATGAGTTCAAGCGGTTTTGCAAGATGCTGGTTAAATCCAACTGCTTGTGCATGTGCTTTATCCTCTGGCATAACGTCGGCAGTTAAAGCAATAATCGGGAGCTCTTGTTCAGTTTTAAACTGGCGGATCAGTGCCGTTGCTCTATAGCCATCCATTACAGGCATTTGGCAATCCATAAGCACTAAGTCAAAATGCTGCTTTTTAACTATATCAACGGCCAGTTCGCCATTTTCTACTATATACGGCACAATTCCTAATGAGCCAAGCATCGCTTTAATAACCATTTGATTTACCGGGTTGTCTTCTGCGACCAAAATATCTAGCGAAGCAATATTAGTATTATCAAATGCAATAACATGTTCTTTTTTAGGTTCTGTTGTTTCTAATCGCATTGAAAATGTAAAAGTAGAGCCTTTATTTACTTCACTTTTAAGTGTTATATCAGCCCCCATTAATTGGCTTAACTCTTTCGCTATGGTTAAGCCAAGGCCTGTACCACCAAACTGCCTTGAGGTAGAACTATCCGCTTGGGTAAATGCGTTAAATAATTTTTTATGTTGGCTTGGTTTTATACCTATGCCGGTATCACTAACGGTTATAACTAGCTGTACTTTATTGGCGGCGGTAAACTCTGTTTCTATGTTTAAAGTAACGCTGCCTTGGCTTGTAAATTTAATCGCGTTGCTACATAAATTAAGTAATATTTGCTCAATTCGCATAGGATCACCAATAAACCAGGTATCAACAGGTAGCTTTGAATTAACTTGCCATTTAATACCTTTGTTAACTGCGCTTTGCTCAAACATGTTGTTTATACGTGTTATTAAAGCACCTAAGTCGAATGCAATAGATTCAATAACTAACTTTTGGGATTCTATTTTTGATATATCAAGAATGTCATTAATTAAGTTTAATAAGCTTTTAGATGCTGAGTTTATTTTATCTAAATAGCCAATGAGTGTATTTGCATTGTCTGTTTCTCTAGCAAGTGAAGAAAAACCAATAACGGCGTTTAATGGTGTTCGTATTTCGTGGCTCATATTCGCTAAAAATTGGCTTTTAGCCTGATTAGCTAAATCGGACTGCTTCTTTGCTTGTGCGAGTGAGTGAGTACGCTCTGCAACTTGACGTGTAAGTGCGATTTGTTGCTGATTAAACAGCAGTAAAACCATTAAAATTAAAGAACATACGGCAACTTGAAGTATGAGTAATAATAAAGTTAGTTGACTATTATGTTGTGTTAAAAAGCTTTCTTTAAGGGCTAGTTTTACAATCCATTTTTGCCCTGCAAAGTCCACATCAAACGACATTAAGCGGCTGCCTTTAGCTTGCTGAACATTTTGAGAGTAATTACTATAAAACGGCGGAGTGTTTGTATCTTCGTATATACCAATCGAAAACATATCAGACTGTTCTTTAGAAATTGCCTGCTCAATAATACTACGCACTAAAAATACACCAGTGGCATAGCCTTTAATTGTTTTTTCATCACTATGCTGGGAGTACACAGGGGCAAATAATAAATAGGCTGGTTTAGGTTGTTTGGTTTGCACTAACTGAATTATTTTAGTTCCTACTGGCATGTACTTTATAGCGGGGTTAAGCAGAGAGCTTTTTCGATCAGGGTTTGAAAATACATTAAAGCCAATAGCTTTTTGATTACCATTAAAAGGAGCTATGTATTTTACTATCACAAGGGGATCGCTACTTTCAAGAGGCTCACCTACTACATCAATATCTAAATGATAAATGTTTGATATTTCTTGGGCAAAGACGTCGCGTTGATCTTGAGGTATTTTTGCGTTCCACGATAAGGCGTTAATAAATGCGTGCTGAGTTAGTAACTGGCTAGCATAAGAATAAAAATCTTGCTGGCTTAGCATGGGAGATGACTGTACCTGACTTGCTAGGCTCTGCACTGCAATAATACTACGATTTGTATATCTATAAAGGCTGTTTTCTATAACATGGACTTCACGTTCAGCAATTTTAATAGTGTTTATACGATTTTCTTGATCGTATAACTGCGTTGTTACCGCGACTGATAAAAATAAAATAGAGCATACTGCAATTGTCGGAAACGCCGATATATTATGTTGATTAGACTTTTGTGGTAATAAAGAAAGTAAAAGCGGAGTCGCAATTAATACTCCTAATGTATCACCAAGCCACCAGTAAGTAACATTCTTCCAATGATTATCAACACTGTAAACCGAGTTGAATTGGCTTAAGGCAAATACGCCAAAGTTAGCCGAAATTAAGCTGACCAATATTGCTATGACAAGGATAAAGTAAATTATATTCTTGCGCTTTTTAAAGCGCAGCGGGTGCCCAAGCCAATACTTTAAAAGAGCTGCGCCGACCATTGCCTGTATAACAACACCAAAGGCGATATACATAGCCTCGTTAAATGAGTTACCGACCAGGACTAGCTCATGAGCAGAACTGTCAAAAATATTTAGATTAAATGCAATTGCAGCTACAAATAAAGGCGGGATAAAGCGCCACCACCAAATATAACAACCGACTAGTGCTATGCCGGCAGGTAACCAAATTGGAATTATTTGCGAGTTAAAAGCAAGTTTAGTGAGTGCTATGCCGACTAAAAAATATGCTAAAGCAAACATGATGTAAAAAATAATGGAATGATTTTTAGAGTTAAAATTTTTCACATAAGGTCCAAGCAATTATTATTGTCGTTTTGAAATATCAGTATAGCTAACAGTAAGTTATTTTGGTTATTTTTATAAAGGTAACTGTTTTTTGCTAAATGATTGTTTAAGCACAACTGTTGATTCTATATTTGCGATACAGCTTAAGCCACCTAGTTGATGTTTCACAAACGTTTCGTAGCTCTCAAGATCATGTGCAATGATTTTTAATAAATAATCATAGCTTCCTGATATTACACAACACTCTAATACATGTGGTAATTTTTCTACATGTTGCTCAAATTGCTCTGCAGCACTGACCGAGTTTTGGCTTAATCGTACAAACGCATATACCAATACATTAAGATTAAGTGCTTTAGGGTTTATGGCAGCGTGGTAGCCGGTAATAATGTTTTCTTGCTCTAACTTTTTTATACGCCTTAAACAAGGTGTATCCGATAGGTTAATACTGCCAGCTAAATCTGAAACCGACATACGAGCTTGGCTTTGCAGTGCAATGAGTAATTGCTGGTCTTTTTTATCTAACATAGTTGTCGGCTTTTATTAATTATTTTTATATTTGTAGTGATTATTGCTAAGTATTGCAGTTTTTACTAATTTTTTTGGCGTTTTACCCTCATTGAACTCTGTTAGCATTTAACTATAAAAATAATAGAGCACAACAATGAACACACATACCGCTATTTTCGATCACTGGATACGAACTGAGTTTGTCACTTTAAATAGTGAATTAGAGCAGCTTTATTGGCAGCAAACCGATAAAGCAAATGTAGAAGGGGTAGGCGAGGCCTTAAAGCAACAATTAGAAAAGGAAGGCAACGTATTAATTAGCAATTTATTAGCCGAGGGAAACACAGATCAAGGCTTTGATAGCGCTTTTGACTTACTCGGTAACGTAGGATTATTTATGGCAGCGTGTAGGCGCCATGAAATTACTGAGCCAAGCAGAGAAACTACTTCACCGCTAATAGAAGCCTCAGCGCTTGCTATGCATATAGGCGCATCCATTGGCGTAACCCCTCGTTTTGCTACCGCCCACTTAACTACTCATAACAAAGCACTTAACGGTATTTATAAACGATTTACTAATTTACCTGATGAAAAGCTATTTATTGATTACAACACCCAAGGCATTTTGGCCTACAAACGGGCAAGTGATGCATTATTAAAAATATTGCCGTTAGGTATTTCACATCCCTTGTGTGGTGAGTTATTAAAAGTAGCTAAACAAGCGCTTATAGATGTAATTGAGTCAAACAATGCACTTTATTCTGAGCTCGATACAGATCGCTTTTTTAACTGCGTTCGCCCTTATTATAAACCGTACCGTGTAGGTAAAGAGGTTTACAGAGGGGCAAATGCTGGTGACTTTGCAGGTATTAACGTGATTGATATGCTGTTAGGGCTGTGTAGTGCAAACGAGCCTAGTTACTCGCAAATGCTGGTGGATAAGTTTTTATATATGATGCCAGAGGATCAACAAATCCTGCGAGAAGCCATGCGTATGCAAAGCTTTATGGATGACTTTTTACAAGCAGAGCAATATAAAAATACAGATTGGTTTAAAAGCCACGCAACGTTATTTATCCAAGTGTGTAAATTACATGGCGACACCGCAGTCGGTCATCATAATCAACTGGTTGAAAAGTTTATTGCTCAGCCTTCAAAAAATATGCAACAGCAGCATATGAGCAAGGTAACAGCAAGTGGTCCGCCGCTTAATGTGTTACTTGATTCGCTCGAAAAATTAAGAGATAGGCGAGCCAGTGCCAAACGCGACGATATAAAAACACGTTTTGACGATCTAAATACACTTAAAGAATGGGTTAAATAGCATGCTTAAAAATGATTTTTGTATGGCTGATGGCTGTTATTTACTAAACCACTCGGTAGGGCGTCCTCTTAAAAATACGCAGCAATATTTAGCACAGCACTACTTTTTACCGTGGGAGAGCTCAAATAAAGAACCTTGGCAACAATGGCTGCCCGCAGTTGAGCAATTTACTACCGCGCTTGGTAAGTTATTTAATGCGCCTAGTTCGCAGTTTTGTCCTCAGGTTAATTTATCAAGTGGCTTAACAAAATTGCTTATGTCGCATCCACGGCTACAGCAAAAAAATTGTAAAGTGCTTATGGCGCAAAGTGATTTTCCGAGTATGGGTTTTGCAATGCAAAAAGCGTTGCCAAAGTGCGCGCAAATCATATTTATACCTGAGCACGAAAACCTAACTGATATTAGTGTTTGGCAGCGTTATATAACCGCCGACATCGATTTAGTTTTTATAAGTCATGTATATTCAAATACAGGTGTACAGGCGCCTGTGTACGATATTGTAGCTATAAGTAAATTTACCAATAGTTTATCAATAGTTGATGTTGCTCAGTCAGCGGGTGTTATACCGCTTGATTTAAGCGTGCTCGATGCGGACTTTATGATTGGCTCGAGCGTTAAATGGTTATGTGGTGGCCCAGGTGCAGCTTATTTATGGGTTAACAAAAATCAAATAGAGTATTGTGAGCCTAAAGATGTGGGTTGGTTTTCGCATCAAAATCCATTTGAGTTCGATATTAACCACTTTGAATATAACGCCAGTGCGCTCAAGTTTTGGGGTGGCACCCCTTCTGTAGCGCCTTATATTATTGCCGCAAATAGTATTACCTACTTTGCAGAGCTAACAGCTCACAAGGTAAGGGTGCATAACTTAGCGATGCTTACGCTTATTCATGAGCAACTAAGCGAATATGTTGTATCACCTATGAGTGGTGATAAATGCAGCGGGACTGTTATTTTGTTTTTTAACAAGCAGCAAGACCATGTACTTACAGAGCTTAATAAAGCGAAAGTCAGTGTAGATGCTCGCAAATTTGGAATACGAGTATCGCCACATATTTATAATACTCAAGAAGACGTTGCGCAATTTATTTCTATAGTAAAACGAGCGCTTAAGGGTTTTGGCTAAGCTGCTGCTTTCTTTGCTTTAATGACTCTATTTTTTGCTGCGTTTGACTAATTGATGCGTCGTAGGCTTGTTTTAATGAATTTGTTTTAGTTGCGATAGCATCAGCAATAGACGAAGCGCCTAAACGATTGGCCTTATCTTGGGTCATATAATCTATTTGTTGTTTTTTAGCTGCGTATTCTTTTTGGCTTTGTTCAATAGATAGCTCAAGGCGCTTTATTTCACGCTCTATTTGCTGAACCTCTAAGTAGTCATCAACAGAGGTATCGGTAATACCTTTACCGGGCGTAGAGCTTTTATATGCTTCAATTACATTTATATCTTTTAGAGTAATAACTTGTGCATCTTTAGCGCAAGGCGTTTGGCTAAAGGTAGGAACGCCCTTAATTACACACTTATACACTGTTGTACTTTGTGCCAAGGTAAAAAATGGTGCTGCCGCGCAAAATGATAGCAATATGAACCGGATCATAGCTAAACCTAAAAGTGGCTAAAGTTGTGTTAATAATGCCCTAAGTTATTACTAGGCACAATTTGTTTAGTTTTTATAAATTTTAGGCACAAAAAACCACAATCAAGTGGTTTAAATTACGTATGGTCCAGAGGGAGGGATAGACTTGCTTACATCCATGTAATCAATCGCTACGCGACGCTTGCAGCGGCCTAAAATATTCCAGACATTTTGTCGAACCATGTCGAGGGTTCTCACCCTCCCAATTTAGTATCGGTGTTAAATTTTAGGCACAAAAAAACCACAATTAAGTGGTTTAAATTAAGTATGGTGGAGAGGGAGGGATTCGAACCCTCGATAGAGCTACAAACTCTATACTCCCTTAGCAGGGGAGCTCCTTCGGCCACTCGGACACCTCTCCAACGCATAACCGGTTGTATTGATGGAATAAAAAAATCCACCAATTAAAATATGGTGGAGAGATAGGGATTTGAACCCTAGATGGGCTATAAACCCATGCCGGTTTTCAAGACCGGTGCATTCGACCACTCTGCCATCTCTCCGTGACGCAGAATAATACTTAGGTGATACCGCTGTGTAAATAGCAAAATGACTGTTTGCCTAAAAAATATACGTAAATGAGGTTTTTTTTGTAAATAAGGGGAAATTAAGGCAATTTTTAATAAAATAAATAGGTTGCAGCAAACAATGGGAGCTAAATAAGTGACTTCATTTAGTGGTTGAGTGTTCGCTGCACCGAAAAATAATCATGGTTGGGTGATTATTTATATTGAGCTGCACCGCTAAGTGCTAGTCTTTTACCAATCGTGTTAAGTTTAGCTAACATTCTTGCTTTACGGTTAGTTGGTTTAACGGCTACTTGCGCTACTGCTGTTTGATTTAATGTATTAATTGGTTTCATTATTTTGCTCCGGTCGTATCTGTTGAAATCGCGTGCATTTTGCACGTTGTTTGATTAAAAATACAACGATAAAAATTGAGCCTGAGGGATTAGTTAAACTAATCTGAATTGATTTTATTAATATGCGATTCAGTAAGTTGCATTACTGTTTTTGCATAGCTATTTATATGACGGTTGGTTTTAACCCCTTTGATGTTGGGGTTTTTGGTTTTTTAATTTATTTTTATGCATTTTATACAATGTTTTTTGATTATTTATTCAGATTAAAAAAATTTAATTAAACGTTTGTTATCTCACTCTAAAATACATTGCTGGAAACAAAAGCTTGTCACTACTTATAATTATTAAACCAAGTATCAAAAAACAGAGCCAAAAATCATTGGCATGGCTTAAAAATATCTGTAAAAAACGCAGCTTTTCTTATTGTATATTTACTACAACGGGAAGCTTTGACGATGACTGCGCTCAAATAAGGTTGTTACTGAGTAAATTTCCCAAAGTAGTTGCACTAGGTGGCGATGGTACATTGAACTTGGCGGTTAATGCACTAATAGGGAGCAGCTGTTCGTTAGCATTATTACCTTGCGGTACAGGTAACGATTTCTCCAGAGGGTTTAATTGCAAAGAAGATGATTGGCGAAAGGCATTATTTAATACACCGACAGCCATTGATATAGGAAAAATTAATAGCCGCTATTTTATTAATATTGCAGGGGTAGGATTTGATGCTCATGTGATTAAAACTATTAACGATAAAGCTAGTTTTTCATCTTTTGATTACAGTTGGACGAGCATTAAAGAGCTATTTTATTATCAAGCTCAGCAGTTACAAGGTACGTTTAATAACGATGCTCGGCAGTATCAAAATTTAATTACTGTATTTGCTAATCATAAGTACTTTGGTGGCGGGCTAAAAATAGCGCCAAAAGCAGATTTAACTGATGGCCAGCTTGAGTGTTATCAAATGCGATCGGGTGGGCTTTTTTATAATGTAATAAGCTTTATTAAGTTATTTTTTAAGCGTCATGAGTATATAAAAAACCTTACCTATAGTCGCTTAAATACAGCTTCCATAAAAACTGAAGGGTTATTGATTGAAGCAGATGGTGAGCTGATAGGTAAAACTCCTGCAGTTGTTAGTGTGTATGGACAGGCCTTACTTTTTCATATGCCAATAAAAAAGCGCCTTCAGTAAAGTAGGCGCTTTTGCGTTAGTTGCGTTAATAACGCGTCTAACTGGGGACGGAGCCACTTTTAGCTATTGCTCTATTAGCTAAAAAGGCGTTAATTCGTTTTGTTGGGGTAAGCACAATGGCGTTACCTAATAGCACTAAGCTAAACCCTGCAAAGGTATTTGCGTGCCATTCAAAGCCTTCAAAAAAGCTACTCAGTGTTACTGCCACTAATGGGAATAAAACAATAACGTAGCTGGCTTTTTCAGGGCCTATATTTTTTAGTAGTGCAAAGTAACAACCAAAAGCGATTACTGTGCCAAATATTGATAAATAAAGTAATGATAACCAGTAGCTAGTTGGGGCGTTTAAACTAAATTGCACATCGTTCATTAATACATATAAAGCTAAGCCTATAGCACTATATAACATGCCCCATGCATTGCCCTGCAATACGCCAATTTGCTTACGAGAATTACGAACGCTTATCATGTTGCCCAATGAAGCCACAAAGGTGCCACCAAGGGCAAGTAGTAACCCGACCAATGCACCGTTACTTAAGTCGAACTGCTGTAACTGTGGCCAAAACAGACACGTAATACCTAATACAGCGAGTGCGGCACCGGTATAAATTCGTTTTGAGATAGGTTTACCAAAAAATAGTCGAGTGTTAACTATGTTCATAACCAGCAATAGTGAAAAGGCGATAGAGGTCATAGCGGAGGTTAAGTAATTTTGTGCCCAGTAAAGCATTAAGTAATTTAAGGCAAAATTACAAATAGCCAACAAAGCAAAAAAGCCATGATCGATTAATGAAAAGCGCATATCCGGTTTTTTGTACGCTACATATAACCACATTAAAAGTGCTGCAATAGCAAAGCGATAAAATAACGATAGCTCTACCGCAATATCACCTAGCTGAAATTCGATGGCTAACCAAGTAGAACCCCAAATTAAAACGGTTGTAATGTATAGCGCTGCACTTTTCATGGTTACTCTCCAAAGCCCGATTGAATGGCTATTTTAAGACCTGTCTGTATACTTACCATATACAGAAAAGTAAAAATGTAACCTATACAGATTTGGATGCGTGATGATAAGACAAAAAAATAGCCAGGGGCATGAGTTTCTATATCAGCAAGTTATTCAGTTGATCAGAGATATGAGCGCCCAGCAGGTTTTACTTCCTGGCGAAAAACTTCCATCACTGCGTAAAATGGCAGATAACTTAAACATTAGTATTCCGACAGTGAAGCAAGCTTATCAAACACTTGAAGATCAGGGGTTAGTAGAGGCACGTGAAAAATCAGGGTATTTTTTAAAAGTCGTTAGCATGGCGCATAATTTACCTAAGCGAGTTAAATTAAGTCGCGAACCTGTTGTGGTAAATAAACAAGCCTTAATAGAGCAGGTATACAGTGCGATTCATCAAGCTAATGTAGTTCCTTTTGGTATCGCTAATCCAATTGCTGCTGCACCCACCGATAAAGCACTCGCCAGAAACATGCGCCGTGTAATGACAATTGCGGGCAGTAAAGCTATTAACTATGGACCAACAGATGGGTTTGTACCGCTGAAAAAGCAATTGGTGCATCGCTATTTAGATTTTGGTATTGGCATAAATATGGACGAGCTTGTGATCACCAATGGTGCGCAAGAAGCCATGGCTATTGCACTTAAGTGTGTGACAAAGCCAGGCGATGTAGTTGCCATTGAGACGCCTTGCTATCACGGGATTATCGAGTTAATAGAAAGCCTAGGGCTTAAAGCGCTCGAAATACCACTGTGCCCAGATAATGGTATTTGGTTAAGTGATTTGGAACGCGCTTTAAATGAGCATGATATAAAAGCGTGTTTATTCTCGACTGCAATTAGTAACCCTGTGGGCAGCTTTATGCCTGATACAAACAGACAGCAGCTGGTGGAGCTACTTGAAAGTCATGACGTAGTGCTTATTGAAGATGACGTATATGGCGATTTATATTTTACGGCAAAACGAGGCACACCTGCTTTAGCGTACTCTAAAAAAGGATTAGTGATTAGTTGCTCATCTTTTTCTAAAACCGCAGCGCCTAGCTATCGTGTGGGTTGGGTCGTTGCCGGTAAATTTGCAACGCAAGCAAGGCGATATAAAAGAGCATTAAGTTGCTCTGCTTCGTTAATAAACCAATGGACGTTATCTGAATTTATTGCCAGCGGCGAGTACGACCGAAATTTAAAAGTACTTAGGCAACGCTTGCGCGATAATAAAGAGCGTATGCGATGGTGCTTACAACAAGCTATGCCAAAAAATACACGTATAAGCGATCCAAAAGGAGGCTGCGTTATGTGGCTAGATTTAGGTGGCGAGTACGATAGCCAAACATTGTTTTTACTTGCGCTTGAGGTTGGTATTAGTATTACCCCTGGGCTTGTTTTTTCGGCCTCTAATAAATATAAAAGCTGCGTAAGATTAAGTTATGGTGTGCAATGGAACGCGCAAATTGAGCAAGCAATAGTTACATTGGGTAAGCTTACTTTATTAGCTAAAAAGTAATACCAATCTGCTTATATATGGGGTCTATTTAACGTTAAGAAAATTACGCTAGAACTAGGCAAAAGTTTTTGTATCGAGTTGTTCTAAATAAAAAATTTTTAACGACGTTATAGTGCAATTTAATTCGTTAAATTGCTCAAAGATTTATGCAGGTTGGTATAAGTTTGCGAAACACAAAAAAGCAGCATTTAAGTAAACTTAAGTGCTGCCAAAGGGATGTTAAATAACGTTTGCTGTACTAATTTTGTTTAAAGCTAAATAACTGGTAACCTTCAAGCTCAGGCACTTGCATTACTAATTGCTCTTCTTGTTTTGCAATATCAGCAAAGTTTCCACATAAAGAGTTGGCACGTTCTTCAAGTGCGCTTGCATGTAGCTCTACTTTTTCTTCTATTTGTGCACCCATATTTTCCATACGTTGTTCAAAGGCATCCATATCACCGCCTGAACCAAGTAACTCAGAACCTAAAGCAACTAAAATACTGCCCATTGATTGCATTACTGCTGATTCAACCGCTGTTTCTATCTGCTGCTCAAATTGTTGTTCAAAGTTTTCGCCAAATTGATTAAAACTTTGTTGGCCCATCACAAATGTACCTTGCTGGTAAAATGTGTTTTCTACTTCGATTTTAATGTCATCCATAAGCTCAGACATATTATCAAGACCGTCAATATTAAATGCATTGCCTACTTCTTCTAATGCTACTCCGGCAATTTTAACACCCTCAAGCGCTATATTAGCTACTTCAGGTAATTGAGTGCGTAAGCTATCAGAGTACTTGGTTAGCGCGTCGCGCTGCGAACTATTCAGCGCTACAAGTTCGCCATTTACGGTTAAGTCACCATGGGTATTAAACTGCATGGTTTTATTGTTGGCGGTAAAAATTTCCAATTCGTTTGGCTTAATGCGCACATCATTTTTAAATTCGACGTTACATTCATCATTACTAAATGAAATTGCAGAATCGTTATCGTTATGAGCCATAGCGGCTGGTGAACAAATTAATGCGCTAACTAATAGTAATTTTTTCATGTTTGTTCTCTACTTTTTGTTGATGACGATTAATTAATAACAAGTTTGATGCCAGTTTTATTTTTTAATATAAAACATATGCTTAACTGTTTTTGTTTGTTTTTTAGTAAATGAAATTAATTAATAAATAACTATTTTTTAGTCAAATTGGCTAACTAATAAAAATTAATAAATTTTATTTATCGATACGATAAAAAACTCTCACTTTCCTCAATTCAAATTTAGCGCTATTTATTCACATTACTGACATGAAGACTATTTACAGTAGTCACGTGGCTTTATTTTGATGTTAATTTGCACAGCATTTTGACGTTAAACATTTTAATTTTACCGACTATTGCGATAATAAAATCCTTGGTTGGTCTCAAACACTTTATGGAGTGGGTTGTGGGTAAGACATTTAGTTACGATGCGCTAGATGACGATTTTGTTGAAGACGAGTACGAAATGCTCGGCCGTAATCAACACGATAAGAACAAGCAAAAGGTTAAAAAGAAGTTGGAAGACTACCTTGAGCAAAAACGCTTGCGTAAAAATCTAGGCGAAGATGATTTAAGCGATTACACCGATTAAATTTCACTAGTACAAATAAAATACCAATTAATATTGAGAGTTTAAATGTGCAGTTATGCGTATGTTTAAGTTTCAGTAGTATTGGCAATAAAGAGGCCTTGCGCCTCTTTATTACTTTTTAAAGCGCATTTTTAGTTTGTGCCAAAGCTTTTTGAATTGTAAGTTCTAGCTTTTCTGGTTTAGTAAAAGGTGCATAACGTTTAATTGGCGTGCCATCTGCAGCAATTAAAAATTTAGTAAAATTCCACTTTATTTTACGTGTTAAAAAACCAGGTAAAGCCGATTTTAAAAAACGAAAGACTGGGTGAGCATGCTTACCGTTTACATCTACTTTGGCCGCCATTAAAAAACTCACACCAAAATTAATTAAACACCCTTGCTCTATTTGTGTAGCGTCGCCGGGTTCTTGCTGACCAAATTGATTACACGGAAACCCTAAAATAACTAAACCTTGGCTAGCATATTTATTATGCAAAGCTTGAAGCGACTCGTATTGGTAGGTAAATCCACATTTACTTGCGGTATTAACAATAAGCACAACCCTACCTTCAAAATCACTAAAGTTAATAGGTTGACCCTGCAAGCTTGTTGCGCTTAATTGATGGAATTTGTGCATATTGGCGTCTTTTTTATTATTGTTATTGGTATTTTAACCTGAGTACAGTATTTCATAAAGTACAAAGAGTGCTCTAATTTAATATTAAAAATAGCCCCATACCGGCAAGTGTTGTGTAATAAATATTATGTGTTTTATAGGCAACAATGATGGCGACTATTGCTGCGCTTAAATAAGGGTTTTGCCAGTTTAAGTTAATGCCATCTTCATTCAAAAACACGATAGGCACCCAAATTGCTGTAAGCACCGCAGGTGCGCTAAAGCTTAAAAATTGCTGCATTTTAGGACCTACTTTAAACGGTAAAGCGCGGTGTAAAAATAAATAACGCGTAAAAAATGTAATGCACGCCATGAGTAAAATAGTTGTCATCATAGCGTTGCTTCCTTTTTAGCGGTTAGCCTTGCTGTGCTGTAACCTGCGGCCATTGCCAGCAGCGCTGAGCAAACAAGCCACAACTCAAATCCTGTACTTTTTAAAAGCGTTGCGCTAACACCAGCTACAATTACCGTAACGAGTGAGGCCAAATTTTTGATTCCCGGAATAACCAACGCGATAAACGTCGCGGCAATTGCAAAGTCGAGCCCTAAATTAGTTAGGTCGGGCAGCATTGTGCCCGCTACAATGCCAATTAACGTCCAAATATTCCATGCAATATAAAAGCTAAAACCAGCGCTTAATGCGTATATTAAGCGTGTTTTTGTTCTATATGCTCTTCGATGATGAGAAAACGCAAACAGCTCGTCGGTTAAAACAAAGCTCACCGGTAAGCGCCAACGCATAGGTTGATCAATGACCTTATGACGCACAGCTAAACCGTATAAAAAGTGTCGAGAGCTAATAATAAATGTTGTGAATAAAATTGTGAGCAATGGTGTGTTGCCCGCCATAAGTTCAATCGCAACAAGCTGTGCAGAGCCTGCAAATACTAATAACGACATTGCTTGGGTTTCAAAGGCGCTAAAACCATTTTGAATTGCTAAAGAGCCGCATAAAATACCCCAAGGAACAACGGCTAAACACAGTGGTAGCATATCTAAAAAGCCTTTTAAAATAGCTTTTTTAACTGGTTGCATGATATTTACTCTCACGGCTTGTAGAATGGCTCATAAGGATACCTTAATATTATGATGTTAAAGTAGTTAACAAATTAAATAATACTGTTTTTTTAAGGATAGGCACAATGACGACGTTAAAAGTGTGGGATGGGTTTATTAGATGCTTTCATTGGTTTTTGGTTGTAAGTATTGCAGTGCTTTATTTTAGTATTGAAGAGGGCATGATTGAGCTTCACTTTGTCGCTGGTTTTTTTACTTTAGCACTTATAGTAACACGTTTAATATGGGGTGTTATTGGTAGTAAAACCGCGAGATTAAGTGGGTTACTGCATTCTCCTAGAGCTATTTTAAGGGCGCTAAAAACACCAAGCGAATCGTTAGGCCATTCAGCACCCGGTAGCTGTATGGTGATAGTGTTTTTTATATTGATCATAACGCAACTTGTAAGTGGCTTAATGAGCAGTGATGGTATTTTAACTGACGGGCCGCTTGCTCAATATCTGTCTAGCGATACGATTGATTTTGCCAATTGGCTACATGAGCTGAATTTTGACATTTTACTTTATGCTATTGGCTTGCATGTATTAGCTATTATTGTTTATAGAATAAAAGGCAAACCGCTAGTTAAGGCGATGATCACAGGCTCAAAAGAGTTAAAAGCGGATGACTCTGAGGCTAAAGTAACTAAAGCGTCTTGGCCTGCGTGGTTAATATTTATATCTTTATTGGTGTTGCTGGTATTTACGTGGGCGAAAGAGCCTTTAACTTATTTGTTTAGTTAAAAACACATTAAACCAACCTTAAAGGGTTGGTTTTTGTTTTTGGTTACATTCTTTTGTTTGATTGTTATGCGGGGTCGAATTATAATCGCCGCATTGCTGGCAAACTAGCCGAAAGGTTAGGACGCAAAGTTTCCGGTCTAAGGCTTTTTAAAAGCTATGGTAGCGGGACTACTGCATAACGTGTTGTTATGTATCACTTGCCCTCAGTGTATTTTTTGTGTATCCATAGTGTATGGATAAGATTTTGTAACTCTTAAGGTGTTGCCGTGTTTATGCATACGTCGTTGGCCTGTGGAAAGTGGTCAACAATAGGTTGCTTAAATCATCATACCCAACTATTTATTGGTGATGTGGTGAGTGTAACCTTTTACGACATGCAAGGAGAGCTGGTTAGTTTATCATTTGATTACAAGATCACCTCGCTTGAGCAAGGTGAGCCTCACGCATGGCCGCGTTTAGTTGCCGAGCATATTAATGTGCATGTTCCTCTGGTTAGCGCAGGTAAAATGACCGAACAGGGTTTAATTGTAGCCTATAGAAATAATGAAATTTTTGCACTGCAAAGCAGTGGCATATGTAAAGCACACATCGACTTTCATTGTATTGCAAAATGCGATGAGCGTGTTGTTAATAACCTTGATACTTATGATTACGTGTACCCTGAAAATTGTGAAAACTATAATGCGGGTACAAAGGTATTGCAGCCAAAAACTGGGCATGTATATCAATGCAGGCCTTGGCCATTTAATGAGTTTTGCCGCACGAATGACGATAATAAGTCTATGTTCGAACCTGGTGTGGGGCGAAGCTGGGCTATGGCTTGGCAGCAAATATAAAGCTTAAATTATCTTCCCAAAGGTATAGCGGTTTTAGTAATGAAGCGTTTACCGTTTTAGCCCATCCAACTATTGGATGGGCTTTTTTATTTTTATGATAAACTGCAAATCACATTATTTTTTTAATTGGTTTTGTTGTGTCTCGTCCTGTCTACTCTTTAAGTTTATTACCTAATTTCCCGATTGCTAAACAGCAAGCCCATACATTAAGTACTCATAATAAGATACGTACCGATAATTACTATTGGATGCGCGATGACGATCGCCAGGATGAGCAAGTACTTGCGCATTTACATGCTGAAAATGCGTACTGCGATGAACAGTTAGCTGCTATGAAGCCACTACAAAATACACTTTTTGAAGAGTTAAAAGCACGCATTGTAAAAGATGATAATTCGGTACCCGTTAAAGACGGGAAATACTGGTATCACTCAGAAGTTCGTGGTGATGATGAATACTCGCGTCACTATAGAAGTACGAGCATAAAGGCCGATAATAAAGAGCTTTTACTCGATGTTAATGTATTAGCTGAAGGATTTGAGTTTTTTGAGCTGGGCGAAGTCGCACTAAGCCCATGCGAGCAGCTTATGGCTTACTCTGAAGATACTGAAGGTCGTCGTATTTATAATGTTCGCTTTAAAAGCTTAGCGACCGGTGAAATGCTTCCTGATGTGCTTGAAAATACAGAAGGACAAGTTGTTTGGGCTAACGACAATAAAACTGCTTTTTATGTAAAAAAAGATTTAAAAACGCTATTAGGATACCAAGTATTTAGGCATGAGCTTGGCAGCGAGCAAAGCCAAGACGTAATGGTCTACGAAGAGCAAGACAGCAGCTTTTTTATGGGACTTGGTAAAAGCCGCGATGAAAGCTTAATTATTATTGATTTAGCATCGACAGAGACCAACGATACATGGGTGCTTGATGCTAATAATCCCACTGGCGAATTTAAAGCATTAATGCCGCGTGAAGATGGCCACGAGTTTGACGTAGATAAGCTAGGTGACACATTTTATATTGTGACTAACTGGCAAGCTAAAAACTTTAGATTAATGACGGCAACAAACGAAACGATTGCTGATAAAACACAATGGTTTGAGCATACAGCTCACAGAGAAAATGTCCTGCTTGAAGGTGTCGAGTTATTTAATGACTTTTTAGTATTGAGTGAACGCGAACAAGGGCAAGCTCGATTTGTAGTTGTTAATAGGCAAGGGGATCGTATGGCACTTGAGTTTGCCGATCCTTGTTATTATGCTGCAATAGCAATGAACCCAGAGCCAGACACTCGCACTGCGCGTATTTATTACTCAAGCTTAACAACACCAGGTTCGTTATATGACGTTGATCTAGCAACCGGCGAAAAAACACTACTTAAACAGCAAAAAGTACTCGGTAGTTTTAATGCCGATGACTATCAGTCTGAGCGATTAATGGTAACTGCTCGCGACGGAGTGAAAGTACCCGTATCAGTTGTTTATCGAAAAGACAGCTTTAAAAAAGGTGGCTCAAATCCGTTATTTCAATACGGTTATGGTGCGTATGGCTATACGATTGATCCAAGTTTTTCAAGTTCATCGCTGAGCTTGCTCGATCGTGGTTTTGTTTATGTAATAGCACATGTTCGAGGCTCTGAAATGCTAGGCCGCGAGTGGTACGAGCAAGGTAAAAAAGAGCATAAACAAAATAGCTTTAGTGACTTTATTGATGTGACAAAAGCGCTTGTTGCACAAGGCTATTGTGATGGCAGCAAGGTGTTTGCCTCAGGCGGCAGTGCTGGTGGTTTATTAATGGGGGCGGTTGTAAACCAAGCACCAGAGTTATATTGCGGTGTTGGCTGTCATGTACCATTTTTAGACGTATTAACCACGATGCTTGATGAAAGTATTCCGCTCACAACAAATGAATATGATGAATGGGGTAATCCAAATGAGCCTCAGTTTTATGATGTAATTGAAGCTTACTCGCCGTATGACAATATTCGCGCCCAAAACTATCCGAACATACTCGTTACTACCGGTCTTCATGACTCACAAGTGCAGTATTGGGAACCTATGAAGTGGGTTGCAAAAATGCGTGAACTTAAGACTGATAGTAATATTTTAGTATTTAAAACCGATATGGATGCAGGGCACGGCGGTGCATCAGGTCGCTTTAAAAGTTTAGAGGAAAAAGCACTCGAAATGGCCTTTTTTATTGCTTTATTAAATTAACTGCAAAATCGGAAAATTGTATTATCCTATATATAGAAGTTGATATATGTAAGGCGATATATGTTTGGTGCACATGGTGAATTTCAAATTTGTTCACAGCCCCCTCAGATGTATTTAGAATTGAAAGGGAGCTTTAATAATGAAGGCATTACGCTGTTAACTAATGGAGTTGTTCAGGAGTTGAGCACTCACCCTGAAAATACGATTAAGTTTGTGGTTGTTAATTTAAAAGAGTTTGAGCTGTTAACTTTGGATGGCCTCGATTCATTAGAGGCCTATTTTGCCGGTGTAAAAGAACGAGGCTATCAACGAGTTGATTATATAAACATTAATATCATAGCTAAAAATATGTTTGAAAAAGTATGGAAAAATAGCGATGTAGAAGTTAATTTTTATAAAGATACCGACAGCTATTTATTAGTGCACCCAAATGACAGTTATATAAAACAGAACTGGTAACTAACATGAGTATTATAAACCGCTATTGAAGAGGGCTTATAATACTCTCTAAACAACCTTTATAGCGCCGTGAAAGGTTTAAACACATATCGTTTTTCAGCCTTACTCTATAATCGCCACTGTCAGTAGGCATCAGTTCGCAAATAGCTTGTCTTCTTACCAGCGTTGAGCGATGAATGCGAACAAACCCTTCTGGTTCTAGTTGTTGTTCAATATTTTTCATGGTTTCGCGATGTAGTACCGGCGTATTACCTTGGGTAAAATGCAGCTCTACATAGTTGCCCGCGCCATTTATCCAAATAATATCATTGATATCAATTAGCCTTACCTTACCGACATCTTTAACCACAATGTGTGATGATGGCTTTTCAGCTTGTGTGCTTTGCTGGTATTGGCGTTCGGCCGCACTTGCAATCGGGCAAAGGTGAATCAGCTTATCAAAGCACTTATCAATACGTGATGCAGTTGAATCTAATATTAAAAAATCAACAGCGCCAACTTCAAAGGCAAAACTCGCAAAATGTCCCGATTGGGCAATAATGACTAACTTCAGCTTTTTAGCAAGCTCTGTTAAATGCACTATTTGCATAGGGTCAGCTAGGTTGGTTAGTTCGTAAAACAGTACATTGTATTGATCAGTGTCTATTTGATCTAATCTATTTGTTTGAAGAAAAGATTGAGATTCAAAGTGCCGGTGATCTTGCACGCGCTTTGTTAAAAATGTTGCAAACTTAGTGTTACTAACAAAAGTTAATGCATGAAAAGAAGCGATCATTATTTTATATCTCTTGCTGTATATAATAATAAAGACCGTGCTTAGCGGAAAAACTGTTATGAAAAGTACAATATATTTATAAAATAATTGTGACGTACTAATTCATCCCATAAAACCAGCTATTCGTACCAAAGACTACGCCTCATAAATAATGCCCGTAGAGTGTTTAAATAAATCCCCTTACTGTAATCCGCGAAGTAACCATTTAGTTACAAAAATAACAATTCAGGGGAATTATATGACATTAACTAACAAAGGTAGCGCGCGATTATTTAAAAAATCGTCGTTAACAGTTGCGCTAAGCAGCGCAATACTTGCAAGCTTTTCATTTCAAGGTGTGGCTGCAGAAGATGACGAAATTACTAAAATAGAACGTGTACAAGTTACAGGTTCTCGAATTCGTTCAGCTGAGGCAATGTCATCTGCTCCTATTCAAGTTTTAGATAGTGCTGCTATTGATGCATCAGGGTCGTTAAATATTCAAGACTTATTATTAGAGAACCCTGCATTTGGTACACCAGCTATTAGCCGAACTAACTCAAACTTTAATACCGCAAGTGCGGGTGTTGCTACTGTTGATTTACGTAATTTAGGCTCTAACCGCACATTGGTTTTAGTGAATGGTCGTCGTTATGTATCAGGTGTACCAGGTAGCTCTGCTGTCGATTTAAATACTATTCCGAGTCAATTCATCGAACGTGTTGAAATTATGACAGGTGGTGCTTCATCTGTTTATGGTTCTGACGCTGTTGCTGGTGTAGTTAACTTTGTACTAAAAGATGATTTTGAAGGTATTGAATTCGAAGGCCAATATGGTGAATCAAGCGAAGGCGATGATGAATCACGCCAATTTAACTTTACCTCAGGCTTATCAAGCTCAGATGGGAAAGGGCACGCGATGTTCCATCTTGGGTATTCTGATCAAGGTGCTGTTTTTTCACGTGACCGTGACCGCTCGGCAGTAGACCAATTTTCAGGTATCTTCTTTGAAGATGATCCAGTAGCAAACCCAGGTTCTGTATTTGATGCTGTAAGCCCATTTTTATCTTCATTTCCGCCACAGGGTCGCTTTAGCGCTGGGGATGAAACATTTACGTTTAATGATGCAAACACCCTACAAAACTCGTTTAGTACTAACGGTGGCGATGGCGTAGCTGCAAATGGTTTTAACCGAAGTGGCGTACGTACGATAGCGATACCTACAGAACGTTACTTATTTGCCTCAAATGGTAGCTACGAGCTAAGCGACAAGCATAGCTTTTTTTATGAAGGCACTTACGCTGCAACAACAACTGTTTCTGAATTAGAGCCGTTCCCTTTTGCTTCTGATGATATTTATGCAAATGGCCAAGTACCGATTGAATTTAATGTAAACGGTGAAATATTACGTAATGCATTTGTACCAGACGATATATATAACGCAGCAACCGACACCGATGGTGATGGTATGCGTGATATCTTTTTTGCAAAACGTTTGAGTGACATTGGTAACCGTGGAGCACGAGCAGAGCGTGATACATTCCGTTTAGCGCTTGGTTTTCAAGGTGAAATAGCAGATGGTTGGTTTTACGATACTTACTACGTATATGGTAAAACAAAAGAGCAGCAAGTTTCTGGTGGTTTAGTCAACGTGCAAAGCTTCCGTCAAGGTTTAGAAGCTGTTATTGATAGCCAAGATTTAGATGGTGATGGTATAACTGACGAGGCTATCTGTATCGATGCGACAGCCCGCGGCTTTAACTGTGCGCCTGTAGACATTTATGGTTTTAATTCGTTATCACAAGGTGCTATTGATTTTGTAAGTGCACCTAGCTCTCTTTCAACGTCAGTTGAGCAAGAAATCATTGGTGGTAATATCTCAGGTGATTTATTTGAACTACCAGCGGGTGTTGTAGGCATTGCTGCTGGTTTTGAATACCGCGAAGAATTTTCACGCAGTGAGTTTGATGCACTACAGCAAGCCGGTCTTAATGCAGGTAATGCAATCCCAGCAACAGAAGGCTCGTTTGACGTAACTGAATATTATGTAGAAGCAAACATCCCAGTACTTGATACTGTAACGATGAATGCAGCAGTTCGTTTATCTGATTATTCAACAGTCGGTAACACCGAAAGTTGGAATGTGGGTGTTGATTGGGAAGTAATGGATAGCTTACGTTTACGTGCTACTCGTGCTCGTTCAACGCGTGCTCCAAATATCGATGAACTATTTTCTCCGCCTTCACAAACGTTCCCAAGTGGTTTAAACGATCCATGTTTAGGTGTTACTAATAGTGGCGGTGGTGCTGCTGGTGATGCTTGTCGTACAGATGGTGGTGTTACAACTAATATCGCTACAAATGGTGAGTTCACGCTTAACCAGTCTGACTTACAAGGTATTAGTGGCTTTAACCGTGGCAACCAAGATTTAAAAGAAGAAGTTGGTGACTCTGTGACAGTAGGTTTAGTATTTACACCAGAAAATCTAATATCAGGCCTAGACATTACGCTTGATTACTTTGATATCGAAATTACAGATGCAATCGTATCAACACCTCGTCAGTTTATTCTTGACCAATGTTATGGTGGTGGCGATACAAGCTTTTGTGACTTTGTAACTCGTCGTAGTGCGCCATCAGGTAATAATAGTGCTGGTTCACTAGAGTTTATTGACAGTGGTGTATCTAACAGTGGTGGTTTAGGTACAGAAGGTGTTGATTTAACACTAACGTACTCTACTGATATTGGCCCAGGTGCGTTTAGAACTCGCCTTGCTTATACTTACCTAATTGATGGTTATAGCATCCCACTTCCAGGCGCTGATAAAGATGAGTTTGCTGGAGAAATTGGTGCATCAGAGCATAAAGCTAACTGGAACTTTGGTTATAAACTTAACGACTTTGATTTTAACTGGAGCTTAACTTACATTGGCGCTGCAGACTTTGATGATCAATTCTTAAGTGGTTTTGGTATTGCTCCAGGTGGAGTAGGGATTGGTTCAGTGACATATCATGATGTTCAAGCAAGTTACCATATCAGCGATTCAACAGAGCTTTACGCTGGTGCGAGTAACTTATTTGATAAAGAGCCACCACGCATTTTATCGGGTGTGAGCGGTTCAAGTACTGGTACTGAAACAGACGCAGGTACGTATGACCCAATTGGTCAATCATTCTACATAGGTTTTAGAAGTAAATTCTAACCAACAATAACGACACTAATATAGTTACTTAATTCGTAACGTTCACAAAGCCTCAGTATTGCTGGGGCTTTTTCATGGGGAAAAATAATGTAGTAGTAATGCTTATACATTGTTTATCCCAATATATGAGCATTACACCCACTTAAACCCAAAACAACGCCACTGGTAACAGGGGCGTTGTTTAGTATTGGGAGGAGGCTAATATAGTAACCGAATCGCTTGATTATTTAACGATTTATCCCTATTTGTGGCCCTCTTCATTGAGGGCTTTTTTTTGCTGGTTTAGTCTAAGTAAGCCTTTAGCATCCAAACCAGTTTCTCTTGCTCTGAAATGTAATCGCTCATTAGTGAGGCTGTACCTTCATCGTCTGCATCACCAGCTTGGCTTAAAATATCACGCTGCATGTGAATTAATGTACTGTAACCAGCAAGTAGGTTTTCTACGGCTGTAACACCATCACTAATACCTTTAGCTTCTTTAATTTTACTTACTTCAAGGTAATCAGAAAATGCATGTAGTGGTGCGCCATCTAACGTTAAAATACGTTCTGCAACTTCATCTACTTTTAGAAGTAGCAAGTTATAAATTTCTTCAAACTTAACGTGTAGTTCAAAAAAGTTACGGCCTTTAATATTCCAGTGAAAACCACGCGCATTCATGTATTGAATCTGGTAGCTACTCAATAATGTATTGAGTGACTTTATGATGTCTTCGCTTTTTGCGCTGTTTAGACCAATTGCGTTTACATGTGACATAACTTGCTCCTGAATAACCGTTTGTTTGTGAACTTGTGATAAGTATTACTAATTTCGATAAATTAGTAAAATCGTTTAAATGTATCTAGTTAATAGTTTTAACCTATTAGCTGTTTTTGATACCTGTATTCACTTTAGACTATTAATAGAAATAGGACTGATTAATAAAAATACTACCCCTCAAAAATAAATAAAACCCAGAAGTATATAAATCATGATCTAAAACAAACTTTATTCAAGGTAATGACTTAGCTATTTTTTTATTGATGTAGGTCAAAAATCATCCACCCTAACGGCGCATAATAATGTTGTCGAAATAATTAGGAGAGATAACATGCATGCAAAAACAGCGAAACAAAATAAAGCAGAGTTAATCGTGGTAGGAATTGCAGTCATCGCATTTGTGCTTGGGCTAGTCGCGCACTTAGCAGGAGCAAGCTTTGCGAACTCAGATTTTTTTGGTTACATTGCGGCGCCCATTCCGCTGATACTGGCTGTGATATTTTTAATTAGTTATAAAATAGCAGCCAATGCTGAGGATTAATCTTTCTCGTTTAAGCACTTTAAAATGTAATCGAGTACTTGGCGCGAGTAAATCATACTGGTATGGCTTAAATGAAACACTTTATGTTCGGCCATACCTTTAAGTTTGGTTTCATCTAGTAATACAGTGCCATCTGACTGGCTACCTTTGACTATTAAAGGCATAAGCCCAATAGGTAAATCCCCTGCGATACTATAAAGCTTAGCTTTAAAAGGCCAATTACCATTTTTAGTAAGCAAAAATTCAACACTATTTTTTAAAAATGATTCAAACCCTTTTTGCTTCATTTTTTGCGCTATATGGCTGCCTTTATGTGGAGTACCCAGTGTAATTACCTTCGTAATATTCTGGCTAGCAGGAGAGTTTGCCTCTAGGTAAGCACGTGCAATCAGCCCTCCCATTGAGTGGCATACAAGCGCTGCAGGTTCGTTAGAAATACACTCATCAATTTGTGCAAATATGGTATCGCGGTGAGGGTCGAGCGTATTGTAGGTAATGTTTAATACCGTCATACCCGACTCTTCAAGTCGTGAACAAAGTGGGCGCATAACAAAGCCAGACATATACAAGCCATGTAAAACAATAACGTGTTTAACTTTCATATGCTCCCTAATACCAATTTTATTAAAAACATGATCATCCTAGCGTATTAAATAATCCGCTACCTGCGTTAAAAATTATTTAGATAGAACAACTATATGTCATAATTTTCGCCTTGTTATCGACTTATTTATTTGTCGCTATAATAGATAACTAATTTAATGCAATTGGTATAACTACTGTAATTACATTAACTGTAGCGGTTTTATTTCAATATTGGTTGTATCGGTATTTACCCATACTTCACCATCTTGAATGGAAATGGCGAGCTTAATTCCACGATCAACCAAAGCAGCAAGTGCTTGTGTTGCTGCGTAATCAAGGCTAAAAATACTTAGATTTTTAAATTCATACAATTTAGGTTGATGTTTTTGCCACCAAATTGCTTGATTGTTTTCACCATAAGTATATAGCACCACTTTTTTAGATTTATTACAGGCTTTTTTAAGGCGTTTCTCATCTGGTAAGCCAAGTTCAATCCATAGTTCTATCTCTTCACTATAGCTTACATGCCAAAGTTCAGGCTCATCATCAGCACTTAACCCTTTAGTAAATTCTAAACCATCACAGCTATTTAGCGCAAAAGCGAGTAAGCGAATCATCAACCTTTGGTCGGTTTCTGATGGGTGTTGAGCCAAGGTTAAATTAAAATCTTGATAAACGTGGCGGTCCATATCGCTAAGCGATAACTGCACTTTCATAATGGTGGATTTAAGAGCCATAACAACTAATCTGAAAAAATTTGCGCCAGTATAGCGCAATTAAATGAATTGCCAGTTAAAATAGCGGTTAATTATACGTTAGGAGTTAAAAATGGCTATCCAGTGGTTCCCTGGGCACATGAATAAAGCCCGCAATGAAATTAAAGAAATAATGCCACAAATGGATGTGATCATTGAAGTGCTTGATGCGCGCATTCCCTACAGTAGTGAAAACCCGATGGTGGCAACCTTGCGTGAAGGTAAGCCGGTCATCAAAATTTTGAACAAAGCTGATTTAGCTGATCCTAAAATGACTCAAATCTGGAAAGATTATTTTGAGCAAGAAAACGGTGTTAAAGCGATTTCTTTTGGGCATGATAAAGCAGCTGAAGTACACCGTATTAATGAGCTTTGTAAAAAGCTAGTGCCGCATAAAGTGGGTGCAGATAAGCAAATTAAAGCCATGATCATGGGTATTCCTAACGTGGGTAAATCTACGTTAATTAATGTATTGGCTGGGCGTATAGTTGCAAAAACAGGTAATGAGCCTGCTGTTACTAAAGCGCAACAACGCATTAAGCTTGAAGACGGTATTATGCTTTACGATACGCCAGGTATGTTGTGGCCAAAAGTAGAAAACGAAAACTCAGGTTATCGCTTAGGCGCCACCGGTGCCATTCGTGATACAGCACTTGAGTATGAAGAAGTAGCAAGTTACACAGCTGAGTACCTATTGCGTGCATACCCTGAGTTATTAAAAGCGCGTTATAAAATAGATGAATTACCACAAAGTGATTGGGAATTTGTTGAAATGGCGGGGAAAAAACGCGGCTGTATTCGTGGTGGTAATCAAATAGACACATATAAAATGTCTGAAATACTAATCAACGAATTACGCGACGGTATCATTGGCCGTATTACTATGGAAACTCCGCAAATGCGTGAGGAAGAAGAAGTAATGGTTGCTGGTTTACGCGCTGCAGCAGAAGCTAAAAAGGCAGCTAAAGAAGAAGAGAAAAAACAACGCCGAGCACGCGCACGTAAAAACCGTCGTTAATTGATTTAGTTTAATTTAACCAACTAAATTACAGACATAAAAAAAGCCCGTAAGGGCTTTTTTAGTTTCATATCTACCGTCACCGATATGAGCAATGTAGCAAGTAAAATAGTAGGGCGGTTACTCATCATCAACATCAAGGGGCGTTGCGGTTCATAACAAGTAACCATAGCTGTTTACGTGCGCCACACGTTGTTTCAGGGTCGAGAAACAAATCAATTCATTCCTTAACAAGTGGTATGCAATCCGTCTTGTTGATATTGATTATCAGTTAGATCTAACTATCTGTCAATATCTAAATGCAAATAATTCTTATTATTGGTGAGTTTGTTTTTTATTCATATATAAATCGGCTAGTTAGCACTGACATTTAATAAAAATACTTACTTTGGTTGAACAATTAAGAATAAAAAATAGATGCTTAATACTTATTAAATAATTTGATATGGATTTTTATTATAAAAGCATTGCTTGTAAAACCTTAGCCCCTAAAGATCAACAGCCTTTAATTTATGGCTAAAAATATTCGTACTTAACTGGATATTTTAAGCCACTAACGCACTTTATTTGCTGTTATACGTAAATTAATCTGCTCCACTAGTACTTTATCCTGCTTGTTTAGACGCCCTACAATGAGCAAGAAATCACTACCGTCAGTTTTTATTACTTTAATGCTTGTGTTATCAAGTTTGGTTTTACCGTATGTGGTTTCTATTTTTTCTATGTCTTTAAAGTGACTAAGATCTGATTCAAGCTTACCGTCATCGTTTTTGTAGTAACTAAAAACATAGTTCTCGGTTATTCCGTTACCGTCTTCTCGGTAATCAAATACTGCATCGCTATAAAAATAAAGTATTTCTTCGTTTTCAGGTGTTAGGCGATTACGTTTTAAAAAGTGTACTTGGTAAGGCCATAAACTATCGCCTTTTATAATTGCAGCATTGGGTAAAATATTTACTTCTTGAAGTACGCCTAAAAATAATAGAGGTGCAAACGCAAGCGAGATTAAATACTGTCTAATTCGCCAGTATGAGTTGTAATGTAGGGCTTCTTTACTTATATCGGTTTGCTCAATGTAACTAACTAGGGGCAACCATAAAAATGGCATTATACAAATCACTATGGTTGCGTATTCGTCCATACGATAAGCAAAGGCGCTGGCAAGTACCATTAGCCAGAGTGTTAAGGCAGTCCAGTTAGGCATTACTTTATTTTTGTTTAACTGTTGTTGGCTGTGCTGTGCAAGTGCGAGATACAAAGGGTAATACCATAAAAATGCAAATATACCTCGAGCAATAGGCATAATACTTGAGTTATCGCGTTCTTTAATGGCTTTAAAGTTACGATAACTCCAATAGTTAACAAATATGCCTAAACTCAAAATACTGTAAATAATAAACTTACCTACAGATACGGCATAAAATGGACTATCTTCAAATTTTACTTTTTTTGCTGACTCTAATCGCCAATCGGCGAAAAAGAATATGAGTACTAAAATATAGCCAGCCAACACATATTTAAGCCAGCTATAACCAAAGCTATCTAACACATCAGCTGTTGTTTGAGGCGTTTCGCTCGCCTTTGCATATTTTAGAATAGGGTAATGAGTTGCTGATATTAACTTTTTACGCTGTGCTAAATAATCATCTATTTGAGTGGCTTTTATATGATCTTGTTTTGCGTAATAGCTATAGGTCAGTGTTAAAACGTTATTATTAAATTCAGTGGCTGTTTTTAAATTAAAGTAGTCGTTATCAATTTCTTCTTTTTCGCTATCAAATCCCCAATCTTTTTCTGCAAAATGTAGTTTTATTGTGGTGTTAATTATATTGGGGTAGCTGAAGTAAAGCGGGTCAGTTCTGTTTACTTGTTTTGGTTCGTAAACGCTATTTTGTATTTCACTCGCATAAAAACTAGCTTCGTAGCCTTCGTCCGTTTTTTCCCAAAATTCATCAATTAAATACGATTCTTTGGTTATTAGTTTACCCGTTTGCTCTTGCTCACTAATTGCCATTGTTTCATTTATTGATAAGCCATTTAAAAAACCTTGGTAATACTCGAAGTAAGATTTAGCAACGCTATTTAGACCACTGCTGGCTATATTGTTTCTTCGGTTAATTGCTTCAAATTCAGCATAAGTGTACTGGGTTTCAAAACGTGATGACTCAGATACTTTTTCAGCAATAAAAAAGTTATCCTCTACAGATACATTTGTATGTACAGGTTTTTGCGCCATAGAGGTTAAAGCAGTTTCACCTTTATCAATAATTAGGGCATAGCCATAATCAGGTTGTGCTAAATATTCAAGTGTACCTCGTTGGTAGTTCACCGTAGGATCGAGCCAGTAGCGCTTTCCGTCTTGCTTAAGCGTAACAATGACGTGATTAAACACACTTGCAGTAGCCGGTAGTTCTATTAAACGTTTGGTTTCTTCAGTATCGACCAGCGCAGGGAAAGCCTCTATACCCATCGCTTTTAATAACGAAATAAGCAGTACCGTTTTATCTTTACAATCGCCGTATCGTAGCGAAAGCGTTTCTGAAGCTGACGTTGGTTGATGCGAGTTAGTGCCCATTTCAAGCCCTAAATATCGAACTTCGTCTTGGCTAAAGCGCAGTGCTGCGGCAATTTTATCTGATGTTTTTATGTGTGTTGCTTTTATGTTTTCAGCTACATCCAAAATGCTATTTGGGGTTTCTATGGCTGATTGATAAAGTGGATATGCCCAGTTAACTACCTGACCCCAATCGTCAAACTCAGAAAAGTAAACTTGTGTATATGGGTCGTACCACGTTGGGGTTTGAGAATTCTGCTCCAGTAAAGGTTCTTCAAAAAGAGTTATAGAATAATCTTTGCCATATTTATTAAGCGTTTCTTGAATATCTGCTGTGCCGTTTATTGTATTTATATGTAGAGGTGTTTGTTTACCCCAAAGTACACGCATATTTTGTTGCACTACGGGTACCGACCAGTTCAGCGTGCGTCTTGTACTAAATTTATTAGCATATATAGGGTTGCTACCTGTCACTGTGTAGCTGTAGTCAAGTATGTCGCCACTGCGCATATCATCAATAATAATATTGAGTGACAGGCTACCGTTATAAATACGATCTGCTAATTCAGATTCACTTTGTATAACCGTCATTCTCGCGCTACCAAGCTTATCAATGCGCTCGCTATTTCTAATAATTGTTAAGCTGTTTAATGTTAGCGACTCGTAACTTGGATCAAAATCAAGATTAAGCTGGCTTATATAATCAACACCACTTTGATTTAAAGCTTTCATAACTAGGCGGGTATAGCGTTGTTGCTTTTGTTTATTTGGAACATAAGTTTGGTTATCGAGTAACAAATACAGTGTACCGTCACGCACTTTGGTTATGTCGGAATGCTTGGGTTGCTCAATAATATGTGTATTAACCCAATTAGCTGGCTTATCTATTTTATATTGCTGCGCAAAAATATTATGAGAGAAAATTAATAAGGTAAGTGCAATTAGCCAAGCACTGAGTCGAAGGAAGTTCCATTTCATTGTGGGGTCTTATAGTTGTTTTTATAAATACTATTGAAGGAATAATGTACCAAATTTAGGCTTTTTTGACAATGAGATGTTAATAGAACCCATCGACATATTTATAATTATGATAATGATTAAGTTCAGCTCAATTTAGCTTATTATTTATAGGCATGGGTTATAAATACAATGAAAGCATAAAGGTATTTAATTATCTCTAAAAATGCCTTTGCTGTTTGTCTTATTGCTCGGCACACATTTTACTTTGCAAAATACACTATGCTTTTATAATGCACGCAACCACTGCATTTACTGCTCAGCAAATGGGCGATTTGGTCGGTGTGAGTCGCTCTACAGCACGCCGTTACTTAGAGTATTTGCTTGAATCAGGTAAGTTAACAGCGGATCAAAGTTATGGCAGTATTGGCCGTCCTGAACGTTGCTATAAAATAGCGAAGTAACTTGGTGTATCTGAAACTTAAGTATTAAACGCTATTAATTTCAATGTCTTGCGTTTTTTTTGTTATGTTTGATATTTAATAGATTCTGACGATAAAAAAAATATGTTGAATTGATTGCATTTTAAGCGGCTTGTATGGTGATGTTCGCATTAAGTGATGTTATACTCCTGCCGAATAATTTATCGACTTTATTAAGAGTAAAATTAATGGCAGATTTATCGAAGTACAGAAACATTGGTATTTTCGCGCACGTTGATGCGGGTAAAACCACGACTACTGAGCGTATCCTAAAGCTTACTGGTCAAATCCATAAAACAGGTGAGGTTCATGATGGTGAATCTACTACTGACTTCATGGAACAAGAAGCTGAGCGCGGTATTACTATCCAGTCTGCGGCTGTAAGCTGTTTCTGGAAAGATCACCGTTTTAACGTTATCGATACTCCTGGACACGTTGACTTCACAGTTGAAGTATACCGTTCACTTAAAGTATTAGATGGCGGTGTTGGTGTATTCTGTGGTTCTGGTGGTGTTGAACCACAATCAGAAACTAACTGGCGCTATGCTAACGAATCAGAAGTTGCACGTATTATCTTTGTAAATAAATTAGACCGTATGGGTGCTGATTTTTACCGTGTAACTGAGCAAGTACGTAAAGTACTTGGCGCAACTCCACTAATCATGACTTTACCAATCGGTATCGAAGATGAGTTTGTTGGTGTTGTAGATGTTTTAACTAAAAAAGCGTACGTATGGGATGACACTGGTCTTCCAGAAAACTACGAAATCACTGACGTTCCTGCAGACATGGTAGAAAAAACTGATGAATACCATGAAATGCTTATCGAAACTGCTGTAGAGCAAGACGATGACCTTATGGAAGCGTACATGGAAGGTGAAGTACCTTCTATCGAAGATATCAAGCGTTGTATCCGTAAAGGTACTCGTGACCTTGCTTTCTTCCCTACGTTCTGTGGTTCTGCTTTCAAAAACAAAGGCATGCAACTAATCCTTGATGCTGTTGTTGACTACTTACCTGCTCCAACAGAAGTTGATCCTCAACCTCTTATGGATGAAGAAGGTAACGAAAATGGCGAATTCGCAATCGTATCTGCTGACGAACCTTTCAAGGCGCTAGCATTTAAGATAATGGATGACCGTTTTGGTGCATTAACTTTCGTACGTATCTACTCAGGTAAGCTTAATAAGGGTGACACTATCCTTAATGCGTTTACTGGTAAAACTGAGCGTGTTGGCCGTATGGTTGAGATGCAAGCAGATGACCGTAACGAATTAACTAGCGCACAAGCTGGTGACATCATTGCTATCGTAGGCATGAAAAATGTGCAAACTGGTCACACTCTATGTGATCCTAAGCACCCAGTAACACTTGAGCCAATGGTATTCCCAACTCCAGTAATCTCGATTGCTGTACAGCCTAAAGATAAAGGCGGTAATGAGAAAATGGGTGTTGCTATCGGTAAAATGGTTGCAGAAGATCCATCTTTCCAAGTTGAGACTGATGAAGATTCAGGCGAAACTATCCTTAAAGGTATGGGTGAGCTTCACTTAGATATCAAAGTTGATATCCTTAAGCGTACTTACGGTGTAGACCTTATCGTTGGTCAACCACAGGTTGCTTACCGTGAAACTATCACTCGTGAAATCGAAGATAGCTACACGCATAAGAAACAATCTGGTGGTTCTGGTCAGTTCGGTAAAATCGACTACCGCATCAAGCCAGGCGAAGTTGCTTCAGGCTTCACGTTTAAATCATCAGTTGTTGGTGGTAACGTACCTAAAGAATTCTGGCCTGCAGTTGAGAAAGGCTTTAAGTCAATGATGGGCGAAGGTGTTCTAGCTGGCTTCCCAGTATTAGACGTTGAAGTTGAACTTTTTGACGGTGGTTTCCATGCCGTGGATTCATCAGCAATCGCGTTCGAAATCGCTGCTAAAGGTGCTTTCCGCCAATCGATCCCTAAAGCGGGCGCACAACTTCTTGAGCCAATCATGAAAGTTGACGTGTTCACTCCAGAAGATCACGTTGGTGACGTAATCGGTGACCTTAACCGTCGTCGTGGTATGCTAAGCGACCAAGAAGCTGGTTTAACTGGCGTTCGCATTAAAGCTGACGTTCCGTTATCAGAAATGTTCGGTTACATTGGTTCACTACGTACAATGACATCTGGTCGTGGTCAGTTCTCTATGGAGTTCTCACACTACGCACCATGTCCACAAAACGTAGCTGACACAGTAATCGCTGCAGAAAAAGAGAAAAAAGCTGCTAAGTAATTAGTTCCTTAACTCTTTAAAAAAACCCGCACATGTTGCGGGTTTTTTATTACCTATAATTTGGTTTTATTCTTTATAGGTTTTTATAACTGCTCTTTATTATTAATTAGTCCTATATTTTTAATTAATGAAAAGGTACTAGATAGAAATTTATTTATATTGTTACAAAGCAGGGATTTGTTATACACGTCTATGCACAGAGCGTTATATCAATAGTGAGGAAATTACTGTTGTATCATTTAGCTCGTTTTTTCTTTTCACTATTTTAAAGTAGAACTGGAGAATGGTAAGGTTTTTCATTTTTATAACTGGCAACTTGATGATGAAACGCAATCAGTTATTTCTAAAATGTACTGTAATAAGTTAGCTAGAAAAATAGAAAATATTAGCGGCAAATGCAGCGCATGATTTTTTAATTTAGATAGAAAAAAGGAGCAATTAATTGCTCCTTTTTTGTTTTTATTTTATAACGCGCTAATTAAACTTTTTTATAGCCTTAGCTTTTAGCGCTTTCATCTTTAGCCTGCGTGGCTTTTTAAAAGATTGTATAGGCATTGATACCATATGCTCTTGTGGCAGTGCCGGAATTGTTTGTGGGTAAGTTCCTTCCTCTGGCACGGAAATCTCTTTTAGATGTACTTTAAGCGCCTCTAGAGTTGAGTCGTTATCAACTTCACTAGGGCAAATAAATATACCTAACTTTCTTAGTTGTACGCCGAGTTTGATACTACTGGTATAACGGATAATTGGAGCACCTAATACTAAGCCTAATAATATAGGTGATAGCCACCAAAAGAAGACAGGTGTGAAGTAGTAGGCTGTGCTACCCCATGCTATAGCCACAATAGTAGAGAATAACGTATAACCAAACGCTTCTTTCCACGGAACCATACGACCTTCGCGCGGTTGTGCATCCCACTTCACTTTTTTACCTAAAAATACGCAAAGCACAAAGTAAGCATGAAATACCATCATTAATGGCGCAACAATAATAGCAAATACGGTTTCAATGATTGAACCTAGTATGAGCTTAATTGAACCACCAAAGCGTTTGTTTCTATGAATTAGGGTGACTATTACGCCCATTAATTTAGGCATTAATAAAATAACAATAGTTAAATACAAGAGTGAATCAATAAGATCGGTTTTAGCTATTTGCCATGTAGGAAATAATTGATAAACACGGTTAAAGTACACATCACTATTTAATGCGCGCGTTACTGCATCAATAGTACTTAGCGCTAGCATTGAGAGCCAAATTAGTGATGAAATATAAGCGGTTGCACCTAATAGAAAGTGCAGCTTACTCATTAATTTTAATTTAGATGACGATAGTAAACCTAAGTGCTGAATATTACCCTGCACCCAGCGTCTATCGCGTACAGCATAATCGAGAATATTACTTGGTACTTCTTCGTAGCTGCCTTCAATATCTGATAGTAATAGTACATCCCAACCTGCACTATGAAGTAGTGATGCTTCTACAAAGTCATGACTTAAAATCTCACCGCCAAAAGGTGCGTTACCTTTGAGTGTTGGCAAGCCACAGCACGTTATAAATGCTTCAACTCTAATGATTGCATTATGACCCCAGTAGTTGGCTTTATCTGTTTGCCAAAATGCTGAGCCAGTAGCGAGCATTGGGCTATATAGCACTGATGCAAACTGTAAAAAACGACCAAAAAAGGTATCTTGACGAACAGGTATTGGAATCGTTTGGATCAGGCCTGCTTGTGGGTTGTTTAGCATGCTTGTAGTAAGTTCTAACATACATTTACCGGTCATTACGCTATCTGCATCAAGCACAATCATATGGTCGTAATTACTTCCCCAGCGCTCACAAAAGTCGGTTAGGTTACCTACTTTGCGGTGTTTGTTATCTTCGCGACGACGATAAAAAACATGCTTTGCTGTATCCCCTAAACGTTCGCACAATGCATGCCATGCACTTAGCTCGTTTTTAACTATTTGAGGGTCTTGTGTATCGCTTAATAAATAAAAATCAAATTTATCAAGCTGACCAGTTTCTTTTAACGATTGTAGACTTACTTCAAAGCCCGCGATAACACGGTGGGTATCTTCGTTATAAATAGGCATTACAACGGCGGTTTTCTGAGCGTTAATTGCCTCGTTATTGAACTCAATTGGTTTAATACGTTTTAACGTAAGCGGGTCAATTCGAAACAACTGTAGTACAAAGCCGATTGTGCCACTACAAAAGGCCGTTACAATCCAAGCAAATGTGATTGAGAATAATACTAAAAGAGCATACTCAAGTAGTGTCATACCGTTTGAGCTTAAAATCTCAAACATAATAGATATGCCGTAGCCAGATGTGCCAAGTGCCGCAATGGCAAATAACCATACTCTTAGTGTTTTGAATGGCATTGGAGTGCCCCTACCTTTATTACTTGATGTCATTTGGGTACCAAACATAGCTCCATACCTCGCTAATTTCTTTGTCACGTAGTTTTAACGATAAACGCATATCAACGGGTTGATCGTCCTGTGGTGCAATTTTAAAGGCTACACGCCATCCACGTGAATCCGGAAGTTTTTGTACATTCACGTCGGTTACTTCGCCTGTTGTAAGTTGAATGTCGGCATCTAGTTTTAACTGTTTAGACAGTTGATTTATTTCTGATCCAGTAAAATCAACAGTAAATTGGCGGTGGCTTTTTGGTGGTGGGTTGTCCTCACCAGGTAAAGCGGCGCTACCAATTCTTGTACGTAGTACACGTGCTTTCTCGTGCTGAGTTAAAACTGAATTAAAGGTCGTCATTTTGTAGCTTAATTTTAATGAATCTCCGGCCTTCATTGGTTTTTCTGGTACCCAGTAACTTACGATATTGTCGTTAGTTTCTGTATCAGTCGGTATTTCTACAAGCTCTACACGACCATTTCCCCACTCACCTTGTGGTTCAATCCATAGGCTAGGGCGGTCGTGGTAATGTGCTTCTGTGTCTAGATAGTTATTAAAGTCTCGGTCTCGTTGAGCTAACCCAAAACCTTTTGGGTTATTGTACGAAAATGAAGTAACGCTGAGTTGTGATGGGTTGTTAAGAGGGCGCCATACCCACTTGTCATCAGCAGATTGAGTTAATAGGCCATCCGAGTCATGAACTTCAGGGCGATAGTCATCAAAAAATTTGGTGCTGTTTTCGCCGTGATAAAACATACTCGTTAATGGTGCTACACCTAGTTTTTTAATATCTTTACGCGCAAAAATCTGCATATCAACATCAACTAGCATATTCGTTGTAGGGTCGACGCTAAATTTGTACGCACCAGAAATAGATGGACTATCCAACAATGCAAAAATGGTGATTTGTGTTTGCTCTGCCTTTGGTTTAACTAACCAAAACTCTTTGAACATTGGAAATTCTTCACCCGAATTCTCAGCAGTATCAATGGCAAGGCCTCTTGCTGATAAGCCATAAACTTGTTGAGGGCCAACGACTCTAAAATACGATGCTCCCTGAAATACCATTACTTCGTCTTTATACTCGTTAGTATTTAATGGGTAATGTAAGCGAAATCCAGCATGGCCTAGTTGAGTGCCCGCCACACTTTTAGCTATTTCTTCTTGTAGTGGTGCAGCAGTGCCATCGTATTGGTAAAAGTCGGTGCTGAAAGGTAAGCGGCTACGTTTAGAGTCGCTATCAACAGTATTTATTGTTACAGGTGTTTTATATAAAAAACCAGGGTGGAATAATTGCAGCTCGTACAGGCCTTCATCTTTCCACACCGCTTTGTCTTTTTTAAATCGAATTGAACGGTAGTCTTGATAATCAATATTATTTAGTGCTTCAAGCTCGATGTTTTTAGGTGCCACATATTCTTCGCTTGCTAGCTTTTTAGCGCGAGCGCTAATTACATCAAATAAGCTACTTTGTGGAATTGCTACATCAACAGTTGCAGCAATCGCTTGGTTGCTATTGCCCCAAGTCGAAAAAATAATAAGTAGACCCAGTAGTGGTGCTGACTTTTTTTGCCATTTAGGCAAGTTTTGGGTTAGTTGTTTCATTCTCATTCCTTTATAAAAACACGACTTATTTTTACGTTTAGGGTAAATATTGATTTTGTTTTGTAAGTATCTTCTAATTTACTTAAAGCAAAATGTGAACCCTTATAAAAGTTCATATTTTTCAATAGGAAAACCAATATACGTAACTCATTGAGGTTTTTGTTGTGTAAAATTCACTCAATCTTATGTAGTTGTTACTGATTAATTACTAGAAGACTCACTAATCGTATGAACATATTACGGGGAGTTTAATGAAGCTTGTCTGAATTACATTTGTATAAAATAAAAAAGCCGCAAAAGCGGCTTTTTATATGTTTAGATTTTACTTAATTATTTCTTTTTAAATCGACGCACTATTGATAGTGGTGCTAAAAGAAGTGATAACCATAATAATGAACCTGCATCATTATCATCATCTGAGCGTAAGTTATTTACCTTAACGGCTACTTTTTCAATGTTTGATAAGTTACCAGCACTATCTTGAGCTTGTACTGTTAAAGTAATACGATTTTCGAATTCGTAATCAATCTCTCCAGCAACAATTAACTGCCCCTCATTGTTAATAGAAACGCTGTCATTATCAGATGTAATAAATTTAACAACAGGTGATTCATCGGCATTTGGATCACTAAAATCGAGCGTGCCGATAATTGTGCCAATTGCGCTGTTTTCATCGATTGCAAAAACTTGATCGGCTGCAATTACAGGTGTTTGCTCTTCAGGCGTTAAAGTAATTTCAGATTTAATGTCAATAATCACAGGGTCATGGTCTGATGCGCGGTATGCACTTTCAGAGTACAAGCTAGATTGTTGACCTTCGCTTTTAAACTCTACATTGTAATCAAGTGAAATAGGTTCATCTGCGTTGATATGCCAATCTGTTGCAGCGACAACTTTGCTAAGTAATGATTGTGTAGCTACTGCATGGTCTAAACTTCCTGCACGACCAGAAAAGCTATAAGAATAACCAAGTGTATCACCATCAATTTCAGCAACTACATTTTTGTAGCCTTTATCAGCAAATGCACGTATTGGATCTTCCATTGCGTAAGCATTCATATCGCCGACTAAAATAGTATCTTCGTCATCAACACCGGTTGGTTTGCTATCAAGCCAATCTGCGAATGCATTAGCACCTTGCGTGCGTATTTCATTCCAACAGCCTTGGCCATCACCTAAATCTGCATTATTTCCAGAAGCACTACCACAGCTTTTAGATTTAAGATGTGACACAGCAACAGTAAATACTTCATCAGTTTCTATTGATTTAAAGCTTTGTGCAATTGGAGCACGGTTACTAAAATCAAATGGAGCCTCAGTTGTAATGGCAGCAGTGCCTACTTCTTCTACTTTGTTAGCACGATAGATAAGTGCGGTAGTAATTGCATCGGTACCAATTTGATCTACGTTAAAATCAACAAATGCATAGTTGTTAGCACTATCTGCATCATTTAATGCATCTACTAAGCTAGCAATTGCACTAAATTCGCCAAAGCCATCATTCTCAATTTCCATTAAACCAACAACATCGGCCTCAATAGCGCTAATAGCACTTACAATTTTAGCTTCTTGACGAATAAATTCAGCTTCAGTATCTGCACCTCGAGATGTAGGGAACCCTCCGCCTTGGCCATCACCATTGAAGTAATTAAGTACGTTAAAGCTAGCTACACGTAAATCTGCTTCAGCATTAAGTTCAGGCGCATCTTCACGTGCATTTGTTGCAATAAACGAAGGCGCTAAAGTTGGGTGAATTCGGTAAAGACCGAAGCTATAAGCAAGTGCCCCTGTAACAGTATTAACAGTATCGCCAGTTCGTAATGTATTTTCTGCCGATAAGCCTGGAGTTGGATAAGCTGTAGGGTCTAAGTTTTGTACTGTAGAGCCATCATCTATTAAAATCTTTTTAAGTAGATTTTCAGTTTCAACTGCATTAGCAGTATCGCCAGGTAACGCAACCTGAGTACCTTGGTACAAGCGCTCTGTTGCTAATTCAACTTCACCATATCGACCAAGACCAAAGTTATTAGTCACTACTAATGGTTGCTCTAATGTGACTAACATACCTTCAAAAGCTTCTAAATCAGTTGTATTAGCTAAAGGTAAAGTGATTTTTGTAGCTGCTGCAGCTAAACCAGTGCCACACACCTCAACTTGGCTAACACTGCCAATTTGTGTTGCATCAAAATATTCTTCAACAGTACCTTGTACACGTACATGGTCGCCTACATTCACGTCAGTATCTGCAAAATATACAAATACACCTTCAGAGGTAAGTGGATTTGCATCTATATCAGCAGCCAGTGAGTTAACAAAAAAGCCTTTTAATTGTTCATCACCTTGAAAATCGGCGCTTACAACACCTTCAAGTTCTACTAATGTACCTACAAGTGGGCTAGCAGAGCCGTCACCTTGAATAGCATTTATTAGTGTTTTTTCTGCACCACAAACTAGTGGTTCAAGTGGTTCTGGCTCAGGGTCTGGCACAGGAGCGGTACCGCCGTTTCCTGTGTGTGAACCTAATCCATCAAAGGTGTCAATATCAAACTGTTCCCATTCTTCGCTAGGATCAAAAATGGCTGTCGAGTCAGTTCGGCCTGTGGTAATGCTATCTTTTCTTCGCAGCGTTTTGTTAACCGTAGTTACCCCCCCTTCAGACCACTCTGAACCCGGATCAACACCAACTTGACCAAAACTATCAACAATTACACCGTCTTTAGTTAAAACAAGGGCATCATCACCGTTATAGTAGGTTACTGTGCTGGTTTCATCTGCAATATCAAGTATTGCAGCTGCTGCACTGGGGTTTGAAATAATGTAGGTGGTATTGGCGGCCAATGTTCCGGTTAAATCAATCGAGTTGCCAATCGAACTGCTACCATTTGAATAGAGTCCTAAAGTATAACCTTCAAGAGAAAGCTCCGTATCAGCATTATTATAAAGCTCGATTGCTTTATTATTACTGCTTCCCTCTATATATTCTGAAATGATTAGATCAGCGGATGCTGGTGCACTGAGACTTGCTATAACAAGTGCGAGTGGTGTTATTTTTGTTTTAAACATTTTTTTATTATTCCCGTGTATTAATCCCAAAATGGGACACCAGTTTAGAGAATAAATATGACGAAAATAATACAAAAATGTAAATGAATGTAAACAAAAGGCGGTTTAACCGCCTTTTAATAAAAAATTACTTTTTAGCTAGATATTTTGCGGCTTGCTTAGCAAAGTAGGTTAATATTCCATCGGCTCCTGCACGCTTAAATGCAAGTAAAGATTCCATTATTGTAGCCTCTTCACTTAACCAACCGTTATCAATTGCTGCTTTGTGCATTGCATACTCGCCACTTACCTGATATGCGAAAGTAGGTACACCAAATTCGTCTTTAACACGCCGTACAATATCTAAATAAGGCATACCGGGCTTTACCATAACCATATCAGCGCCTTCTTGTAAGTCTAATGCGACTTCACGTATTGCTTCATCAGAGTTTGCTGGATCCATTTGGTAAGTTTTTTTATCAGCACCTTTTAAGTTACCAGCAGAGCCTACAGCATCTCTAAATGGGCCATAGTAGCTAGATGCGTATTTAGCTGAGTAGGCCATAATTCGAGTATGAATAAACCCATCAGCTTCAAGTGCTTCGCGAATAGCGCCAATACGACCATCCATCATATCAGAAGGGGCAACAACATCAGCACCAGCTTCTGCATGGGAAAGTGCTTGTTTAACTAAAATTTCAGTAGTGACATCATTAATAACATAACCTGAATCATCAATAATACCGTCTTGGCCATGCGTAGTGAAAGGGTCAAGTGCTACATCAGTAATCACACCCAACTCAGGAAAAGCTTCTTTTAACGCTCTTACGGTGCGTTGTGCTAAGCCATCATCGTTATATGCTTCTTCGGCAAATAATGATTTTTTATCCGCAGGCGTTACTGGAAAAATAGCAACGGCAGGTACGCCAAGTTCAACGAGTTCTTTTGCTTCAACAAGCAGTAAATCAATTGATAGGCGCTCAATACCAGGCATTGATTCAATTACCTCGCGGCGATTTTTACCATCAAGTACAAATACAGGGTAAATTAAATCATTTACGCTAAGCTGGTTTTCAGCCATTAAGCGGCGAGAAAAGTCGCTGCGGCGCATTCTGCGCATGCGAGTATATGGGAAAAGGTCTAATCCTGATTGGGCCATGTTAATATGCTCCTACTGTGGTAATGGAAAAGTAATTACTTGATTACGGCCATGCTGCTTTGCGTAATAAAGTGCTTTGTCGGCGCACTCAGTAAAAATTTGAGGGTTGCTAACATCATCAGCAATACTGGTGTATACACCAGCGCTAATAGTAAATTGAATATCATTATTGGCAACCGTTACTGTACTTACTGAGATATCAGCTCGTATTTTTTCAGCTATGTCTTGTGCGCCTTCACTAGGGGTATTAGGTAATAGCACAACAAATTCTTCACCGCCATAACGGGCAACTTCATCGAGTGGTCGTTTTAAATGGTCTTTTATAAGGTCAGACACTGCTTTAATAACTTGATCGCCAATGATATGGCCGTACGTGTCGTTGATATTTTTAAATCGATCTATATCAAGCATAACAATGCTAAGCGGCGTTTGTTCTCGACGAGAGCGACGAAGCTCCATTACCAGTTTTTTATCAAAAAAGCGTCTGTTTTTTATCCCAGTCAATGCGTCTTCAGTATTTAGTAACTCAAGTGAGCGGTTTTTTTCTTCAAGCTCTCTAAGCGTCACTTGTAATTCAAAGGTGCGCTCGTCCACCTGAGATTCAAGTTCTTGGCGAGTTTTTTCTTGTAATTTTAAGCGCTCTTTAAGTAGTGTATCTTGTGCTGTGTTTTCAGCAATCAAGGTTTGTTGAGCAATCACTTCTTCATCGCGTTGTAAAATAAATAACTTCATTACGCAGTAGCATAAGCAAAAAGTGCAACCAAAAAAGCATGCAAATACAAATGCGAGCGTACTTCTGTCAAAGGCGTATAGGCCCATTACTGCAACAGTAAAATAAAGCATTACCACCAAGAAAAAAACCAATACAAGTAATAGTGCTTTGTTTGGTTTAGAAGGCGTTAAACGCACGCACATAAACGTAGTTACAATATAAAAGCCTAAAACGATTGGAGTAGTGATTAAACAAAATAATGTAACTATGTTGTTTGGAAGTAGCCAAATAAATAATAACGAAATGGCTAAAGCGTTAACTACAACTTTTTGAATAGTTAGCAGAAGGGAGGGCCTGGGATGGCAAACTTGCTTCTGCAAAGGCAAAAACAATAAAGTGATAAGCATAAGTAATATAGGGGTCATAACTTGCTGTAATGCAGGCAAATTAGGATGAACGTACCTTAAGCCAAAACCACAAAGGTAGGCTAATACACTACCTAATGTGAGAGATATAACCCCAGCATAAACAAAATAACCTTTACGTGAAAAACCATATAAAACTATGCAACTCACACCCAAAGAAAATATAAAACCAATCAATAAGCCATAGAGTAAATTGAGTTTTCCTTTGTGTGCCAAATAAGCTTCTGGTTGCCACAGTGTTAAAGGGACTCGCAAGCCTGAACTATTCGCCACTTTCATTATAATAAGCGTTTCGCTATTTGCAGGGCTGAGCAGTTTAACTAATAAAGATTCACTTTTAATTGTGCGCTTATATAAGGGGTAGGCATCACCAATTTGAGTATAAGAAAGTAATTGCGAGTTATGTAATTGATATACTTGAACGTCGTTTAGCAAAGGATTGTTTAGTGACAATATTTGCTCAGTATTATAACTAAGTGTATTTTTTATTTTAAATTTTATCCATACAGGACGCTGCTCTAGTCCTAAATTAAGGGGTTTTGCTGTGTTTTTTTGCCACTGTACATGGCTACTTTGTTGTGCACTTAATAGCGACGTTGGTTCAAAAGAGTAATACAGGTTATTAATGTTTTGAGAGTTAAAATCGTGTTTTATTATTACTGGGTTTGCGAAACAGCAAAAAGTGCAAAGGAATACTAATAGGCTTAAAAGTGCCTTTGCATAGGCCATTAACGATCTTCTAAACCAAAAACACGGTGAAAGTTTTCTGTAGTTTTACGGGCCACAACTTCTTCATCTATTTGATAAAGTTGTGCAACCGTTTGACAGATATAAGGAAGCAGGGCAGGTTCATTTTTACGTGATTTAGGTTTTGGTTTAACTGTTCGTGGAATTAAAAATGGTGCATCAGTTTCTATTAATAATCGATCTAGAGGAATGCTAGGCACTAGCTGTTGTAAATCTTTTCCACGCCTTTCATCACATACCCAACCCGTTATACCAATATATAGACCTAAATCTAAATATTGCTTTAGAGCTGCTGAGTTACCCGTAAAGCAGTGGAGTACACCGCGAATACTAAACTCTTTTAAAATACTTAGCATGTCGTCACTTGCATCACGTTCATGCAAGTAAACAGGTAAATCTAATTTCTCTGCAAGTGCTAATTGGCGCCTAAAAACACTACGCTGTACATCGCGAGGCGAAAAGTCGCGGTTATAATCAAGGCCACATTCACCAATAGCAATAACATGCTTATTATTTGCAAGTACAGTTAGTTGTGCTTCTAGTTCATTAGTGGCTGATTTTGCATCATGTGGGTGGATACCCGCCGTAGAATACTGAAGATGCTTTGTTGCAAGTTCAAGTGATTGCTGACTGCTTGCAATATCACAACCAATAATAAGCATATTTGTAACACCCGCTTCATTGGCACGGGTAATTACATCGTGATGCTGCTCATCAAATTGATGATTAGTTAAGTTAACTCCAGCATCAATTAATGTATATGACATTACTTAGTACGTTTAACGCGAATAGAGCGGTTTTCACCGTCAATTTTAAGTAAAAATGAGTTAAAAACACCACGGCTAATTACAATCGTATCGTTCTTTTTCAAGCGCATGCTGTCAGAGCCAATTTGACGCCATTGTTGACCGTTATCTAGCGAAATAATTAACTCGCCGTAAGCAGCTTCTTCAACTGAAGCAACCATCGCTTTAATTTCAGCGTCTTTTTCTGTCTGTGATTTTTTGTACTCTAACCCAAACTCATCAGCTGTTTTTTTCACTTCTGTTGGTGTTGTGGCTACTGCCTGAGGTACATTATTAGCTGTTGGTGGTGTGAGCGTTTTTGTTACTGATGGCTTAACCAGTGACTTACCCGCGATGGTATTATCGTAACAAAGTAAGCGGTTAAAATCGTTTTCAATAAAGCTACATGCTTGTAACGCTTGAGTATTAAACTCTGTTTGCGCAGCAAAAGTCGGTGCGCTTAATAAAACCAATAGTGAGAGTAGTTGTTTTTTCATTTTATTCCTCAGATTCTTTTTGTGGTTTAGCGGTATAAAACTTTGCTAAAATTAGACCTAGCTCAAACAGAAGAAGCATCGGAAATGCTAACAATGTTTGTGATAATACATCAGGCGGTGTTAAAAACATCGCGACTACAAAAACACCCACTACGATATAAGGGCGCTTTTCTTTTAAGCTTTTTGTTGTTGTTGCACCACTCCAGCATAGCAACATAATAGCCACTGGAATTTCGAAAGCGACGCCAAATGCAAAAAACAACTTTAATACAAATCCTAGATAACTACTTATGTCAGGTGCAAGGGTCATCATTTCGGGACCGGTACTTGTAAAAAACCCTAAAATAATTGGCAGAACTACAAAGTAACAAAAGGCTATGCCGCCATAAAATAATATTATACTTGAGGCGAGAATAGGCATGAGCATTTTCTTTTCGTGCTGATATAAACCCGGCGCTATAAACCCCCAAACTTGATGCAATATCCATGGAATCGACGCAAATAAAGCGACAAATAAAGTAAGTTTGAAAGGTGCAAAAAAGGGAGCTGTTACATCGGTTGCAATCATGGTTGCCGTACTTGGCAAATGCGAGACTAACGGCTGTGCAACAAAAGCATAAATATCATTTGCAAAATATACTATGGCAATAAAAATAACAAAAATGCTTAGTAGCGCTTTTATTAGCCGATCACGCAACTCAATTAAATGAGCTACAAACCCTGATTTTACTTCCTCAGCCATTATTTTTTATACCATGTAGTAAGTTGACCACAAAGTGAGAAATAAATTTCACTTTTTCTCATCAAGTTGTTGGTTATTTGATGTATCAGATTGTTGTTTTTTGTAGCTGTGAGTAACTGATTCAGCCGCTTTTTGTAGCTCTGTTAGTGAGCTTTGTAACTCAGGGCTTAAATCTTTTAATTCTTGCTGTTCTGCTTTTTTAAGGTTTTCGTGCAGCTCATGGATGCGAAGCTCTTCACTTACTTCGGCTTTTACTGAGTTGGCAAGTGATTTAGCGGTTTTAACCCATTTACTCACTGTTCTAATCGCAACAGGTAAGCGCTCAGGGCCGAGCACCACTAAACCAACAATAAAAATAACAACAAGTTCCCACATGCCCATACTAATTAAACCTTATTGTTATCTTTGTTTTTTTCAGTATCGGTTGAGTTGTCAGCAGTGTTTTTTTCTGATTGTTGAATTTGCTCGGATTTCTCTTTCTCGCTCATTTGATCATCTGACATTGCTTTTTTGAAGCCCTTTACAGCGCCCCCAATATCGCCACCCATACCGCGTAGTTTTTTTGTGCCAAAAAGTAAAACTATGATCGCTAAAACAATTAATAATTGCCAAATACTAATACCACCAAAACCCATGGTTTTCTCCAATATATAAAACGGTTAAATGTTTATTTTAAATACTAATTATACGCTCACTAGCGCAAATAGCACCCAGTTTATGCGCTGCGCCATGCCGCTATAAAGCTAATAGCCGATAAGCTTATTGCAAGACTTGCAGCTATTAAATCGTGCTGTAAATAACAAAGTGTTGCCATAATCATTGTAGCACTACCAAATAAACTCAATATTAAAGGTTTATGAGATACCTTTTGTTCTTGAGGTTGAATGTGTGGTGCACGCTTTAAATTTTGGTAAATTAGATCCGGTAACTCGGGCATTTTTTCAGCCCAAAATGGCAAGTTAGCATACATTTGCTTCAGTACTGATAGCGGTCCAACTTGTTGCTTTACCCAGTCTTCTAAAAAGGGCTTAGCTGTTTTCCATAAGTCGAGTTGCGGGTAAAGCTGACGCCCCAATCCTTCAACGTATAATAAAGTTTTTTGTAGTAATACTAATTGCGGCTGTACCTGCATGTTAAAACGACGTGCAGTATTAAATAGATTTACGAGTACGTGCCCAAATGAAATTTCAGCCAAAGGTTTATTAAATATAGGCTCGCAAACTGTGCGAATCGCAAATTCAAATTCTTCAATGCTAGTATCTGGTGGTACCCAACCAGAATCAACGTGTAGTTGTGCAACTTGGCGATAATCACGATTAAAAAAGGCGATAAAGTTTTCAGCTAAATAGCGTTTATCTTCTTTGCTTAACGTACCAACAATACCGCAATCAATACCGATATACATTGGGTTTTCAGGGTGCTCTCGAGAGACGAAAATATTACCCGGATGCATGTCGGCATGAAAAAAGCTGTCTCTAAACACCTGCGTAAAAAACACTTCTACGCCACGCTCAGCAAGTAATTTCATATTAGTGTTTTGCGCCATAAGTGCATCGGTATCAGAGACGGGTATGCCGTAAATACGCTCCATCACCAGCACATTGCTACGGCTGTAATCACTGTAAACTGCAGGGATGTATAATGAATCAGAGCCTTCAAAATTGCGTTTTAGTTGAATGCCGTTGGCACCTTCTCGCATTAAGTCGAGCTCGTCTAGGAGTGTTTTTTTATATTCTTTAACTACTTCAACCGGGCGCAGGCGTTTTGATTCGTTATGTACTTTTGCAAGTACCTTTGCGAGCTTTTCCATTAGCGCTAAATCGGCATTAATTTGCTCATAAATATTGGGTCTAATAACCTTAATTACGACATCTTGCTCAATACTCTGCTCATCAATAAGTTTTGCTGTATGTACTTGCGCTATAGATGCAGAGGCCAGTGGAGTTTGTGAAAACTCACTAAACAATTCACTTATATCGTTAATTTCGAGCGCTTTTTCTATTATTTTTTGTGCAAGTTCGCCTTCAAATGGTTGAACTTGATCTTGCAAAAACGCAAGCTCTAAAGCGATATCATGAGGGAGTAAATCACGACGAGTAGAGAGCATTTGACCAAATTTGATCCAAACAGGACCCAGCTCTTGCAATGCTAAACGTAAACGTAGCCCTGCCGGTTTTTCTTTGTGCTGATTACGCAGCCAAAATAAACTACCACGGGCTATTTTACCAAACCAAGGCACTTTATGCTTTGGAATTAGCTCGTCTAGTCCATAGCTAAGTAACGTTTTGGTGATGTTATACAAACGTGCAGTCGACACAAAAAATCCTTAGCGGGTGTTTGAAGGTAAAAAAGAATTTAAGAGGGCGTTAATGCGTTGCTCAACGGCAGCGACTTGTCCTTTGAGTTCTCTATTTTTTTGTTTAAATTGCTCAAGTTCTAATGGATGAATAGTAATTGCGAGCTCATCTTGGCATAAACTTGTAAGCATGGTACTTATTTTAGTATTGGTTTTGCTGCTCTTTTGTTTTAGTTCTTTTAAGTGCAGGTATAACTGCTGAGCGGGTGCATCGCCAATGTATTTAGAAAGTTGTTCAGGCCAATCAATATCAATACCTGAAAATGCATTGCTATAAGTTTGCGCAATATTTAAATCGCCTTGTAAGTCGAGCTTATCTTGGCGAATTAATTGGGTAAGCATTGCAGGGTTTTTGAGCGCTAAAAGTGTTTCTATATCTGCGCTGATCATACAATCTGCGTTTTCGTTACTTTGGGCACTGTATAAGTGTAATTGATCAGCACTATAAACGAGTTGGATGCTTTGTTGCCAATCTCTTATTTCAACCACTAAGCGCTTATGTTTAACGGCGTTTAGCTTTTGAGATAATTGTGGGTCAAGGCTAAGCGCTTGATTTAGTACACGCTCAATAAGCGAAAGTACAAAATTAGGTAACATAAAAAACTCAGATGACATTGCACCATTATTGCTTTTTGTTATTTTTTCAAGCGCCATAACTGCTAGCCTTAATATTTAAAACCACGATGCAGTGCAACAATTCCGCCTGTGAGGTTTTGGTATGTTGTTTGTTCAAAGCCCGCATCTTCCATCATCGCTTTTAATGTGTCTTGATCTGGATGCATACGAATAGACTCAGCTAAATACTTGTACGATTCACTGTCGTTAGCAACTAGCTTACCCATTGTTGGCAATAAATTAAATGAGTAAAAATCGTAAGCTTTACTAAGTACGTCATGCTCTGGTTTTGAAAACTCTAAAACAAGTAATCTGCCACCTGGCTTTAAAATACGGTACATAGAGCGTAATGCTTTGTCTTTATCGGTAACGTTACGTAAGCCAAAGGCAATAGTGATCACATCAAAGCTATTATCTGGAAATGGCAGCATTTCAGCATTCATTTGTACGTAGTCAATATTGCCTACTAAGCCAAGATTGTGTAGTTTTTCACGACCAACCTTAAGCATAGATGAATTTATATCGCCCAAAACAACTTGACCGGTCTCGCCAACTAGTTGACTAAATTTTGCCGTTAAGTCGCCAGTGCCGCCGGCTAAATCGAGTACATGATGGCCTTTACGAACACCTGAGCTTGCAATAGTTTGACGTTTCCATAAACGATGCACACCAAAAGACATTAAATCATTCATTACATCGTATTTTGCAGCTACTGAGTGAAATACATCAGCAACCATAGAAGCTTTATCGCCCTCGGCTACTGTTTTATAACCAAAATGCGTGGTCTTTTGTTCGGTTTCGTTCATGACTAATCTCTATCGTGACAATAGAGGTTAGTGTACTTTATTGTACGCAGTAGGTGCAATTTGAATATGATTTATCAGGTAATTTATTGCCCTGCAGTGTAGCTACTTTGCCCTAATGACCGCGCTTTAAAAGCCGCATGAGACGCTTTTTTAGCTAACTGGTTAAAATCATCTTCTTGTAGATGTTGAGCAATTCCTAGAGATAAGCCAATACTAGGTAACTTAATCCCTGTTTTTGAACTAACAAAGCGAAGCTTTTCGACTCCATTTCGGACTTTTTCAGCTATAACATTGGCTGTTTCTGGGTCTATATCGGCGAGTAAAACAGTAAATTGATCTTTAGCTGTGCGGCCAGGCAAGCCACTTTGAAAAACATATTTTTGCACTTGTTTAGCTACTTTATTCAAAATAACTTCACCAATTATATCACCGTAATTTTCAGTAAAGTGATCAAGGTTATCTATTTGAATCGCAATGGCGCAAATAGACTTTTTTTGATTAGTCCATACTTGAGTTTGTTGCGTTAAATAATGGCGTTTATAAAGCCCTGTTTGGCTATCAATAATATGTTGTTTACGAAGTTGATTTAGCTGCTTTTTTGTTTTTTCGTGTAGTTGTTTGGCTTTACTTAGTTCTTGCTTAAATTGCTTGTGTTGATTTAGTAATTCGGCGGTTTGATTATGAAGTACTTCAAGCGCTTGACGGCTTTGTTCTATGTTGTTCTCATCTAGTGAATGTACGCATTCGCTCACCTGACCCGCAAAGCGAATTATCTGTTTTTCAGTAGCTTGAGAGTTTTGAGAAAGTGAACTTATAACACCATCAACATTTTGAATCATGTTGACTTGCTCTGTGTGACCGGTATTTAAAAATTCAGCATGGAGCTGTTCAATTAAAACACTGTCTATATTATCTTCAACCGCAATAGCGCGGTCTAAGGCTTTGTTCAGCTCAAGGTTAGTTTGGCTAGTATAGGTATAAACAACTTGATAATTGAGCGGCGTAGGAGAAAGTGCATAGCGCTCTAAAAACACACACACTTTAGTCATCTTCTCTTGTGCAATAGCCATGGAATCATGGAACATCATTTTAAATACCAACTAAGTACGCATAAGTGCAAATTTTAAAATTTCTCATTCCATGAGGCGGTTATGCGTCCGAGCTTTTTATTATTTTTTTATACAGTAATCATTATCCGCGCTATTTAAAAGCAAAAACGATAGTTAGGGAACTTAAATTTTACTTTAGCAGCCCAATCGCTGTTTTTCTCATCAATTCGGCTGGTTTTTACTTCTGTTAACGTATGTAGCATTATTTCAATATGCTAGTTTGTCTCATTTACTTGCTATTTCTTTAGCCTACGATAGTTTTATGCAATCTATTGCATCATCAAGTTAAATAATAATGAATCTTTTTTTACCAAAAACGCTTCGCCAAACGCTTCTTGGCATAACTGCTTTATGTTCGTTAAGTGCATGTCAAATAACCACACCCAATGCGGATGAGCAGTTTACTCAAGTAGCACAATCTATTGTTCAATATAGAGAAAGTATAAATCCTTATAGCAGTTCAAAAGGGGTTGATGGCTATTTACTTGCCAATTTATCGCCAGAATTTTTAGCAAAGCAGTACAAAAGTAATACTCAATTATTAGCAGACTTAGATGCCGTAGATGCAACTAAGCTTAGTGACGAAAATCAAATTAACTTAAGTATTATTCGTGCTCAGGTGCAAAATAGCGTTGACGAATATGTGTTTAATGCGCATTACATGCCGCTTACATCTGAGTATGGTTTTCACTCCGGTCTGTCGTACATCGTTAACAGTTCTCAATATAAAAAAGAGCAAGATTTAGAGACATACCTTGCACGTTTAGCACAAATCCCCCGCTTTTTTGGGCAAAATATATATTGGATGAAAAAAGGGCTCGAAACAGGTCTCACCCAACCAAAAGCAGTGTTAGAAGGATACGAAGACTCCATAAGTACTTATATTGTTGATGATGTAACTCAATCAGAATTTTATAAACCGTTTTTAGCTAACACTGCCAGTTTAAGTGAGAGTGACTTTTATGCACTTCAACAGCGAGCTAAAGTTGTTTTAAAAAATAAAGTAATACCAGCATATAAAAGCTACTTAACGTTTTTTACTGAGCAATACCAACCGGGCGCCCGCACAAGTATTGGTATTTCAGAAACCCCTAATGGCAAAGCTTTTTATAAAAACCGTGCTAAGCATTACACTACTACCGACATGACACCAAAAGAGATCCACGAGCTAGGCTTAAAAGAAGTTGCTCGCATTCGAGGTGAAATGGAAGCTGTAATAAAAGAAGTTGGTTTTAAAGGCTCATTTGCTGAGTTTATTCACTTTTTACGTACCGACCCACAGTTTTACGCAACAACACCTGAGCAACTTTTGAAAGAAGCATCTTACATTGCTAAAAAAATGGATGCACAGCTGCCTAAGTTATTTCATACCTTACCGCGCAAACCTTATGGCGTGGCACCGGTACCCGCAAGTATTGCCCCTAAATACACAACAGGTCGGTATTCTGGCTCTAATCGAGATGATGAAGCTGGATACTACTGGGTAAATACTTACGCTTTAGATAAGCGCCCTTTGTATGTTTTAGAAGCATTAACATTGCACGAAGCAGTGCCAGGTCATCATTTACAAATATCACTTAATGCAGAGCTTGAAAATTTGCCGAGCTATCGTCGTGATGCTTACCTTTCGGCATTTGGCGAAGGTTGGGGGCTTTACTCTGAATATTTAGGTTTAGAGGCAGGCTTTTATCAAGACCCATATAGCCGTTTTGGTCGCTTAACTTATGAAATGTGGCGAGCAGCACGTTTGGTTGTTGATACAGGGATGCACATGTATGGCTGGAGCCGCGAGCGAGCTATGAACTTTATGAGCGAGAACACCGCGCTTTCGCTGCATAATGTTAAAACAGAAACTGACCGTTATATATCTTGGCCAGCTCAGGCACTGTCATACAAAATTGGTGAGTTAACTATTAAACGTTTACGTGTTGAAGCAGAGCAAGCGCTTGGACCAAATTTTGATATTCGCGAATTTCACCATCAGGTTCTTCGCCATGGTTCAGTGCCCTTGTCAGTATTAGAAACACAGGTACGTTTATATATAAAAAATGAGTTAACTAAGCTGCAAAATTAGCTTTGTAGGGCTTATAAACCTTGAACAAACAAAGGTGTTGTGTCATTTTGACCGCAACACCTTTTTTATACCACAGACCTAGTAATGTAATTTATTTTAGCGACTCCAATCGTCAAAATATTCACATACTACGCAATAGGTATTATCTAAAAATATAGCCATCAAGGGGCCTTAGATGAGCAATTTCATTATGTTTAGTATTGACGTATTTGCGAGTATTTTTATTATCGCACTTGGGTTAATTGTGCTTACTGTTATTATTTTTTACTTTCGCGATATAACACAAACAAAACATGCTATTAGGCGTAACTACCCAGTAATTGGCCGCTTTCGATATTTTTTTGAACGCCAAGGTGAATTTTTCAGACAATACTTTTTTGCTCTCGATCGAGAAGAAATGCCATTTAACCGCGCTGAGCGCAGTTGGGTTTACCGTGCAGCAAAAGATGTCGATCGCACCGCTGCATTTGGTTCAACACAAAGCTTAGAAGTGACGGGTACGGTTATGTTTATGAACTGTGCTTTTCCTACTTTAGACGAAGAAGCACTCGACCCGAGTAATGTTACTTTAGGTCCGTATTGTAAAACACCTTACACCACTAATTCGTTATTTAATGTGTCGGGCATGAGCTTTGGTGCGCTTTCAAAGCCTGCTGTGCGCGCTTTATCAAAAGGTGCTAAATTAGCGGGTTGCTGGATGAACACAGGTGAAGGGGGCTTAAGCCCTTACCACCTTGAAGGTGGCGCCGATCTGGTATTTCAAATTGGTACAGCTAAATATGGTGCCCGAGAAGAGCATGGAAACTTAAGCACCGAAAAACTTAAAGAAATAGCAGCTCACGAACAAGTCAAAATGTTCGAGCTAAAAATGAGCCAAGGTGCAAAACCAGGTAAAGGCGGTATGTTACCAGGGCGCAAAGTTAACGCCGAAATAGCTAAAATTAGGGGTATTCCAGAAGGGCAAGATTCGATTAGCCCAAATGGACACCCTGAAATTAAAAACCCAGCCGATATTCTCGATATGATTGCCACTGTGCGTAATACCACAGGAAAGCCAACAGGCTTTAAAGCCGTTATTGGTGATTACACCTGGTTAGAAACGTTATTTGCAGAAATAAATCATCGTGGCATTGAGTCGGCACCCGATTTTATAACAATTGATAGTGCTGATGGTGGTACGGGGGCTGCACCGCAGCCGCTTATGGATTCGGTGGGTTTACCTCTTCGCGAAAGCTTGCCGCTTGTAGTTAATATGCTTGAAAAGCACGGGCTTCGAGATCGCGTGAAAATTATTGCATCGGGTAAATTAATCGTACCTTCAAAGGTTGCTTGGGCATTGGCGCTCGGTGCTGATTTTGTTGTATCGGCTCGTGGTCATATGTTTGCACTGGGCTGTATTCAGGCAATGCAATGTAATAAAGATACCTGTCCGACCGGGATCACTACGCATAACGAGCGTTTGCAACGCGGCTTAAATGTAGCTGATAAAGCGCAACGAGTAGCTAACTATAATAAATATATTCATTACGGAGCCGGTTTAATTGCTCACTCATGCGGTGTAACAAGTGCACGAGAGTTGGCTCGTAAGCATGTACGTATAGTGCAAGAAAGTGGGCTTTCAGAGCCGCTTGATAAAATTTATGAAAACTACAAGTAAGTTTTAACTAACTAGAAGGCGCTTATAGCTGTCTCTTGATCACAAGTCTGACTCAAGAGATTTTGCTAAATCGTAGCCTTCCAGGATGGCTTGTAACTTAAGCCATCCTTGCCATAACACTTTCACAGATGCACGCCCTGTGCGCTT
>NZ_JACJEF010000021.1:0-55378 GCF_014163935.1 Pseudoalteromonas sp. SR41-7
CTGGAAAGATACCAAGCGCACAGGGCGTGCATCTGTGAAAGTGTTATGGCAAGGATGGCTTAAGTTACAAGCCATCCTGGAAGGCTACGATTTAGCAAAATCTCTTGAGTCAGACTTGTGATCAAAAGACAGCTAATTAGCGCCTTTTTGATTATTGTTTAATTTTTATAATTGCCACTCTCTGGCTATCAGCTCACTTGGTTGACTCGTTAACCACTCTTGCGGGCGTAAGTAATACTGATATAGGTTAGCTTCTGGGCTACTTGGCTCTGGTTTATAGTTATATTCCCAGCGTGCAAGTGGTGGCATAGACATTAATATAGACTCAGTGCGCCCGCCACTTTGCAATCCAAATAAAGTGCCCCTATCCCATACTAAATTAAACTCAACGTAGCGCCCGCGACGATAAAGCTGAAAATCACGTTGTTGCTCTGTGTATTCGTCATTTTTGCGACGTTCAATAATAGGTAAATAGGCATCTAAAAATCCATTACCCACCGATTGCATAAACGCAAAACTCTTTTCAAAACCAAGTTCGTTTAAATCGTCAAAGAATAAACCGCCTACTCCGCGAGTCTCATCTCTGTGCTTTAAATAAAAGTACTCGTCGCACCAGGTTTTGTATTTTGGATAAACGTCGCTGCCAAAAGGCGCACAAATGTCGTGAGCAACTTGATGCCAATGTTGTACGTCTTCTAATACTGGATAAAAAGGAGTGAGATCAAACCCGCCACCAAACCACCATATTGGCTCTTCGCCTTCTTTTTCGGCTATAAAAAAGCGCACATTGGCATGACTTGTTGGTACATGAGGGTTTTTAGGGTGAATAACTAACGACACACCACACGCATGAAAGCTGCGCCCTGCAAGCTCTGGTCTGTGCGCTGTTGCCGAACCAGGCATTGAAGCGCCAAATACATGAGAGTAATTAACTCCGCCTTGCTCTATTACAGTGCCATTAGTGGTTACGCGTGTACGACCACCACCGCCTTCTGCTCGCTGCCAGTTATCTTCTATAAATTTAGCACTGCCATCTGCAGCCTCCAAACCTTGGCAAATAGTGTCTTGCAAAGCCATAAAGTATGCTTTTACTTGATTTAATAATTCGCTTTGCATATTAACCTCTAAATATTTTGCCAGTCATGGCGTCTTTTATTGTGCTTGGTTGAGTATTACCACCTAACGGCTCGTCAACGTAAAAGCCAACTTGTTCTGCAAATTGCGCTTTGGCTTGCTCAATACTAATTACCGTTTCTTGACCGGTTAAGTTTGCACTGGTTGATACTAATGGCTTGCCAAACTCTTGGCACAAACGCTTTACTGTTGGATGGTTTGTTACTCTTACCGCGATGGTATCAAACTGCCCTGTGAGCCATTTAGGCGTATTTTTAGATGCAGGCATAACCCATGTAATTGCAGCAGGCCAACTCGAAAAAATATCAGCGCGTTTATCCATTGGTATTTTTGCATCATCTACGTATTTTAATAATTGTCCGTAGTTATCAGCGATTAAAATAAGCCCTTTTTCAACCGGGCGCTGCTTAATAGCTAATAGTGCCTCAACGGCTTGTTGATTATCTGGATCACAACCTAAACCATATACAGCTTCTGTTGGGTATAAAATAACTTCGCCTTGCGTTAAGCATGTTATTGCAGTGGGCGTATTTGAAAGGTCTGACAAAGTAGTCTCCAGATATAATTAAACGTTATTCAGTTGGGGTGAGCTTATGCATGCAGCTTTTTTGTGGGCATTGCAATAATATGCCGTTTGCCATATTTCTTTCTATGACGATAGGCCAGTCACATTCAGGACACGGATGTTCAACCGGTTTATTATTAAGCGTGTATTTACAACTTGGGTAGCAATCACAAGAATAAAATACTTTACCAAACTTATTACTGCGCGCGACTAAATGACCTTTTTTGCATTTAGGGCAACTAGGCAAAGTATCTTCGCTTTGCTTTTCTTCATTTTCGTTAGCAATATAATGACACTCTGGATAACCCGTACACCCAATAAACATACCATAGCGGCCATTTTTAACCACCAGCGGTTTGCTACACTCAGGACATGCAGAATCTTCTAATATTTTGATTTCGTTACTGTCGTGATGTGCCAGCGGCCTAATAAAGTCGCATTTGGGATAACTTGCGCATCCTAAAAAAGGGCCTGATTTACTATTGCGGATCACTAACTCTGAACCACACTGTGGGCATATCTCGTATTCTTTTTCGAGGGCGTGCTTGTTCGCCGAGAAAAGCGAATGGTCGATTTTACTCATGGTGATCCTAATAGGTTGGTGAATTTTCGCCTAATATACCCAAACCACTTAAAGATACAAGCAATGCCGTGCTTATCCTTTTAAGTAATTTGAGTACAATCAAGATAATTATCTCTAATGAAGAAGTTCGCTGGGTTCATCAAAAATCAAATCTTCCATTTGCTCATATGCCTCTTCAGAGCCAGGAACGTTAAACAAGATCATAAGTACAATCCACTTTAAATCCTCTAAACTTATGTTTAATTTATCAAGTGCGGCTAAGCGATCCATTACCATTTCGCGAGTCACACTATTAATAACCCCTATTTGCTCAATGAACATTAAAAAACTGCGACACTCAACACTCAGCCTTTGGCATTCGCTTTCAGTAAATATACGCATTGCGTGTTGAGGATTCGCTATAAGATAGGGAGATTCATCGTTGTGTTGTAAATCGGCTAATTGCTCTAGCCAGTCGAGCGCTTTGAATATTTCTGGCTTATTAAAGCCCGCACGTAATAACTCATCGGTTAGCTCATTTTGCTCTGCAAAAATATCCGCTTCACTATGAATGTAATTTTCAAAAAGATACATAAGAATATCAAACATATTACTTCCCTGCGCTTAACTTAATATAACCGTCTAACACTCGCTCTATCTGATCGTCTAACTCTAAGTCGAGCAACCTAGCGAGTACTTTATCTATTGGCCACTGCGCACGACGCACAATATCGTCTACGCTAGTTACTTCAAACCCTATACTATTTAAAACTTCGCATTGAGAATAAACTTGAATAGGCTGATCTTTAGTATATATATCTTCTTGATAAGTGAAACTCACTTCATCAAGAATATCGGTTACATTTTCTACCAATTTAGCACCTTGCTTTATTAAAAAGTGGCTAGCCTGCGCTAACGGATTCTTAATTGATCCAGGTACAGCAAACACCTCCTTATTTTGCTCTAACGCATAACGAACTGTTATTAGTGAACCGCTTTTAATTTCAGCCTCAACAATAAGCACACCTAACGCGAGCCCAGATATAATACGATTACGACGTGGAAAATTATGTGCATGAGCTGCTGTGCCTGGTAAAAATTCACTCACCAATAGGCCGCTTTCTAAAACTTGGTCTGTTAATAGTTTATGGCGTTTGGGGTAGTAAATATCAACCCCAGTACCAAGCACAGATATGGTTTTACCTGTACCAGCAAGAGAGCCTTTATGTGCTGCACCATCTATTCCCCGCGCCATACCTGAAGTAACTGTAATACCCGCCAAAGTTAACTCGTATGCAAATTCTGAGGCTATTTCAAGCCCGGTAGGTGTAGCATTACGACTGCCAACAATTGCAATTTGTGGAGTTGATAATAACGAGACATCTCCCCTGCAAAATAGTAATAAAGGCGCACTGGCAATCTGCCGGAGATCTTCTGGGTAAAGCGCATCAAAAATACAGACAACAGTAATGTTGTTCAGCGCTATTAATTGCTCATAATGACTGACTTGCTGCCAATTAGTATTAAGTAAGTTACTAGCTTGATTAGCGGTTAATCCAAGCTGTAAAAGCTTGTCATGAGATAAGTCGAATAACGACCCAAGGGAATAGTTTGTAGATAGTGCTAAAAGGGTTTTTATACCCAACCCTTTACACATATAAAAGGCAAGCCAGTGGGCTAGCTTGCCAGATGACTGATCCATGCTCTCTCCTAGAGCACCGACTCGCTACTTCTTAATGAATAACTGCAATATCTCCAATGCGAATTGGGTGCTGGTTTTTAGTTATTAATGCATAACTTACTTTGTCATACACTTTAAAGACAATTAGCTCACCAACTTTTTCTTTAGGCATGGTCCACGTTGTGTTTTGTTCGTCAGACTCATCACCAAATAATTGGCTCACATCAGATAAAAGCTTCTCATATTTACTAGAATCTTCTGGGTAACGAGGGCCACGAGGACCAACAATAACCGTTGGTGATTGACGCTCTAGATCTAATACATGACCCGCTTCTATATTTTGTTCACTGCCTAAGTTTAGCACCACAACATCCATTGTGCTGAATTCTCTAACTTCGCGTGGTGAAGCAATAATATTACCTGTTACAGGTTCTAAAGGACGGTGTATATCAAAGTACGCAGGAAGCATTTGGCCTTCCATTGCCGGCATTAAAAAATCACCTTGCTGAATTTCTCGTTTAACAGACTCAACACGTAATGATGAAGGCACGCCATTTTTCTCATCGCCCGCTCTAAAAGCACGTGCTATACCCACATAAGATGCACGCGTTGCTAACACCTCACCGGTTAAGTCAGTGTAGGGGTCACCTTTATGGTAAATGGCATATGCTTTATGTACTTGTAAGTCGCCTTTAACATATAAAATATGGCCTAGCGTTTGTGTTTTAGTATTTTCGTTTGCACCTAAAATATAAGGTTTACCTTTAATATCGTCACTGTTCATTGCTTGCTCGTAACTGATATAAGGTTTGATCATTTCAAGCGGCAAAGTAGTAATAGCATCACGCCCTTTTGGTGTAATACGACCCTGAGGAGATAGCTTTCTATATCCTTTATTGATCACTAAACGTGGGTTTCCATCTGCATCGTATATCAACGCTAATGCATCACCGGGGTAAATTAGGTGTGGGTTGTCAATTTGTGGATTCATTTGCCAAAGTTCAGGCCATAGCCAAGGCTCATCTAAATAGATGCCAGAAATATCCCAAAGTGTATCGCCTTTTTTTACAACATACTGTTTTGGTGCGTCTTTTTTTATTTTAAGTACATCAGCAACTGCGGGAAACGCAGCGCTTAACGTAAGCATGATTGCAAGTAGTGGAGATTTCATCGAGCTTCCTTGTATTGTTTTTTCATTATTATTGCCCAAAACCTGTTAAAGGTGAACGCGAATGGCTAAAATAAGAGCATACAATACCCTAAATTAAGCACAAGTGAAAAAGGTAACTATGGCTAGGTTAGAAGTTTTAAGATTTCCAGATGAACGTTTACGTACTGTAGCAAAAGATGTTGTACAAGTTGATGACACAGTACGCCAAATTGTAAAAGACATGCTAGAGACAATGTACGATGAAAATGGCATTGGTCTTGCGGCCACGCAAGTAGATATTCATCAACGAATCGTTGTTATTGATGTATCAGAAGAGCGCAATGAGCCACTGGTATTAATTAATCCACAAATCATTAAAAAAGACGGCTCTACCGTTAGCGAAGAAGGCTGTTTATCAGTACCTAACTCGTATGCAAAAGTAGATCGCGCAGAAACAGTAACAGTCGCTGCACTTAACGAAAACGGTGAAGAATTTGTATTAGATGCAGATGAATTATTGGCTATTTGTATTCAACATGAACTAGATCACCTTCAAGGTAAGCTATTCATTGATTACTTATCTCCATTAAAGCGCCAACGTATTCGTAAAAAGCTTGAAAAAGAAGCCAAGTTTGCAGAACAGTAATAAGCACCTTAGGAAAACTCAGTGACTCAACCATTACGCATTATATTTGCCGGTACGCCGGACTTTGCCGCACGTCATTTAAAAGCGCTGATACAAAGCGAACACCAAATAGTGGGTGTATATAGCCAGCCAGATCGCCCTGCAGGTCGTGGTAAAAAATTAAAAGCCAGTGAAGTGAAAGAGCTAGCGCTTGAGCACAACTTACCGGTTTTTCAGCCACAGTCATTAAAAAATGATGAAGCACTAGCTGAGCTAACAAGCTTAAATGCCGACATTATGATTGTTGTAGCATATGGCTTAATTTTACCTAAAGCTATTTTAGAAGCGCCACGTTTAGGTTGTTTAAATGTGCATGGCTCTATATTACCGCGCTGGCGCGGTGCTGCACCTATTCAACGCGCAATTTGGGCAGGTGATGAACAAACCGGCGTAACAATAATGCAAATGGATGAAGGGCTAGATACCGGCGATATGCTACATATAAGCCGCTGCCCTATTAGCACAACAGAAACTAGCGCAAGCTTATATACAAAGCTTGCTGAGCTAGGTCCAGATGCGTTAATTGAAACCATTAATAAATTAGCTAATGGTGAGATCACCCCTGAACCTCAAAACGATGAACTTGCTAACTACGCTAAAAAGCTTTCTAAAGAGGAAGCTAATATCGACTGGTCCATGAGTGCGCTTCAAATCGAGCGAAACATTCGCTCTTTTAATCCGTGGCCAATGTGCTTTACCCAAATGGGTGGGCAAACAGTAAAGATTCATCAAGCGCAGGTTATGCTGCAATCAGGTGATCCTGGGCAAATTTTATCAAGCGACAAAAATGGCGTAGTAGTGGCGTGTGGCGAACACGCTTTATGTATTACGCAATTACAGCCGCAAGGTAAAAAACCAATGGCAATTAACGACTTTTTAAATGGTCGTAGTGACTGGGTTACTCCTGGCACAATATTAGGCGAAAACAATGAGTAATGTTCCAAACGTACGAGCGCTTGCCGCTGAAACTTTATATAACGTAGTTGATAAAGGCGCATCGCTTAATCAAGAACTTCCATTTGCAAGCCAAGGCTTGCCGCCTAAAGATAAAGCGTTGCTACAGCAAATTTGTTATGGCGTTTTACGCTACTTACCGAGCCTTGAAAATTACTGCCAACACTTAGTAGAGCAGCCATTAAAAGGTAAACGTAGAATATTTCAGTTTTTATTATACGTAGGTATTTATCAACTGCAGCATATGCGCGTACCACCTCATGCTGCCATTTCAGAAACGGTTAACGCACTGGCTCAACTACGCGCTTTAGGATTAAAAGGACTGATAAACGCCATTTTACGTAGCTTTCAGCGTCAACAAGCTGAACTTGAAGAAAAAGCGAAGCTTATTCCGGTATGTTTATACAGCCATCCAAATTGGTTTATTAAACAGGTGCAAACAGCCTACCCAGATAGCTGGGAAGCACTACTTGAAGAAAACCAGCAACAAGCGCCAATGTGGCTTCGTGTCAATCAAGCCCAATTTAGCACGCAAGAATACAGTGACATGCTCAGCGCTAACGATATTGAACACACCTTAAACCCTGATTTTATTGATGGGATTAAGCTTGCCAAACCACGTGATGTATTTTCGTTACCTGAGTTTGATACAGGTGCATGTTCAGTACAAGATGCTGCAGCACAGTTGGCAGCCCGCTTTTTAGAACCTAAAGCAGACGACTATATTTTGGATGCCTGCGCAGCCCCTGGCGGTAAAACATGTCATATTTTAGAGCTTGCTGATGCTGATGTACTTGCACTTGATAGCGACTCAACTCGCCTTGAACGTGTTAAGCAAAACTTAACTCGTATTGGCTTAGGTGCAGACCTACAATGTGGCGATGCATCGCAACCACATACCTGGTGGGATGAAAAATTATTTGATCGTATTTTACTTGATGTGCCTTGTTCGGCCACTGGCGTAATTCGCCGTCACCCTGACATAAAATGGTTACGTCGCGCATCAGATATCGAAGACTTAGCCAAGTTACAAAGCGATATTCTTGATAGCATTTGGCCACTGTTAAAACCAGGTGGCACATTGGTATATGCTACGTGTTCGGTTCTTCCACAAGAAAACCAACAGCAAGTTGCTAAGTTTTTAGCTAATAACGATGATGTAGAACATATACCTCTACACGAAAACGATACCGTAACAACGCCAGGTTTGCAGTTACTGCCCGGTGAAAGTGATGGATTTTATTACGCTAAGCTAGTTAAAAAAGCCTAATAGCCGTACACTAAATAGTTAGCCATTTATGAAACATTAAATGGCTATTTTTTTAATTAAATTATGATCAATACCACGGGTAAATAATGAAAATAATTATACTCGGTGCCGGGCAAGTTGGTGCTACGCTTGCTGAAAACTTAGTTGGCGAACAAAACGAAATTACCGTTGTTGATATAGACGGTAACCGATTACGTGAACTTCAAGATAAGTACGACTTACAAGGGGTTATGGGCCACAGCGCGCATCCTGATGTATTACGCCGCGCAGGTGCTGAAGATGCCGATATGATTATAGCGGTAACCAGTTCAGATGAAGTGAACATGGTTGCATGCCAAGTGGCATACAGTATTTTTAAAACGCCTACTAAAATTGCTCGTATTCGCTCAGAGCAATACTTAAAATACCGCGAAAAACTTTTTCAAAACGATGATTTACCAATCGATCATTACATTGCTCCCGAAGCACTGGTCACTAAGTATATTCGCCGTTTAATTGACTACCCTGGTGCTCTGCAAGTATTGCAGTTTGCTGATGGCATGCTCTCGTTAGTAGCCGTAAAAGCTTACTATGGCGGTTTACTTGTAGGTTATGCGTTATCTGCACTTAAAGAACATATTCCTAATGTAGAAACTCGTGTTGCCGCTATTTATCGTCAAGGTAAAGCAATAAAACCATTGGGTACCACCGTTATTGAAGCCGATGACGAAGTATTCTTTATTGCCGCTACAAAACATATACGCGCAGTAATGAACGAGCTACAAAAACTTGAGCGTTCGTACAAAAAAATTATGATAGCTGGTGGCGGTAACATTGGGGCAGGCCTTGCCCGCTCACTTGAAAAAAACCACACCGTTAAACTAATTGAACGCAGTAAAGAACGTGCTGAGCAACTCTCAGAAATGCTCGATAACACGGTCGTTTTTTGTGGTGACGCATCTGATCAAGAACTGCTCTCAGAAGAGCATATTGAACAAGTAGATGTGTTTATTGCCGTAACCAACGACGATGAAGCAAACATTATGTCAGCCATGCTTGCAAAACGTATGGGCGCACAGAAAACCATGGTGCTTATCCAGCGTGGTGCTTACGTTGATTTGGTACAAGGCGGCGAAATAGACATTGCCATATCGCCACAACAAGCAACAATATCAGCGTTATTAACGCACGTACGCCGTGGTGATATTGTTAATGTGTATTCACTGCGTAAAGGTGCGGCAGAAGCCATAGAAGCGGTTGCTCATGGTGATGAAAGCACATCTAAAGTTGTTGGTCGCGCGATTGCCGACATAAAACTTCCAGCGGGTACAACTATTGGCGCAATAGTACGTAATGACGATGTACTGATAGCTCACGATGATACAATTATTATGTCGGGCGATCATGTCATTATGTTTTTAATCGACAAAAAACATATTACCGTTGTAGAAAAACTATTCCAAGTAAGTGCTATATTCCTTTAACTAGTTACGCTAATTAGTTAATTTAAAATACAAAAAAGCCGCTGACTAAGGCGGCTTTAGTGGAGTATCTTCGAATATTGATTACTGTACCTTTGAAAACTCTTCTTTAGAGATTTCACCATTTCCATCAGTATCTAAATCATCAAAAATCTTCACAAGTTGAGGGTTAACCTTCGCTTCTTCCATTGAAATCGCACCGTCGCCATCTGCATCAAAAGAGGCAAAATCTACTGCAGCATATGCTGCTGATGAAGATGCTAAAACGATAACTGCAAGTGTTGTATTGAATGTTTTCATAATAATATTCCTAGTAATATGGGAAGTCCTTTTCAAAGATCCCTGACTGTGAAAAATGTTTAATTAGTAATTAGCGAACTCTTCTTTAGAAAGCTCGCCGCTACCATCTGTGTCTAGCTCAATAAATTCAGCCATTAAATCGGTATCGACTGCCGCTTCGCTTGGGCTAATTGTGCCGCTACCATCGATATCAAGGCTGTCAAAATCTGATGCTGCAAATGCAGCTGAAGAAGATGCTAGTACTATAAGTGCTAATGCTTTATTTAAATGTTTCATAACTTAATCCTTCAATGTTCTATCAAAAAAATTGCTTCGTTTAACTTAAAACGTAATTTTTCACTTCCTTGTTATCCTCTTTCGTAAGCTCCCTTGCCTACTTAGGTTGTCTTTGGCAACTCAGGATAAATACTTTTTAATTAAGCTTCTGAAAATTCTTCTTTTGATAACTCACCATTTTGGTCAGTATCAAGCTCAGAAAACATGCTCATTAATTTTGCGTCTACTGATGCTTCTGCTTGGCTAATTGTGCCACTGCCGTCTACATCAAGTGTGTCAAAATCTGTTGCTGCAAAAGCGGCTGAAGAAGATGCAATAGCGATAAGTGCTAAAGTTTTATTAATGCTTTTCATAATATGTATCCTTCAAATTTATGTGTGTGCGATTAAGTGTTTCACTTTGAATCACGATTTCGTTCAGTACACCCTGACTATTACAACTTAAATGCCAACATTGAAAAGCCATTAAATTTCAAGAAGTTAAAAAGAATACGTACAATAAGTAGGAATTTTCAGAGTCATTACTGTTGCCTTTTCGCAACACGCTTTAGAGGTGAAAAACTAAAGTCATTAAAAACAACTAGTTATGTTTATATAAAAAGATACATTTTAAAATGTAGAGCTATAAAAGGAGGGATTTTAAAAAATAATTAAGGTTAATTTTAACGAAGTAGCTATAACAACAAAAAACAAGCCATAACAAAAAATACGTAAAACATTGTTTTATCTGAATAATATTTTTAATTATATAAAAACAAAAAAACACTTTATAAATACTCACGTAAAACGACATTTTGTTGCAAATAAGCGAAAAACGATTTAGTCAACGGTGGGCTCAAGCGCAGATGGGTCTATAAAATGCTCTTTCATAAAGGTTTTCATTTCATCCTCGCTTGCTAGTAGCTTAATTCCGCAGTGCACACCTGCGACATGCTCTTTAACACTGCAAATTTCACCTTCAAAATCTTTATCACTACTATTGAGTACGACAGTGCATTGCATATCTTTAATACCTTCAGCTTGCTGATCGCCTCTAATATCAAACATTACACCAGTGAGTGAAATGTCCTTAATAAGGCCTTCAAGCACTCTATCGTCACTTAGTTTTAGCTTTGCAGGTAACAAGGTAGGTATGCGTGTTTGCGAGCGTAGCGCAAATAGCTGCACTTGCTTAGGAAAATTAATAAAGACGAGTTTAGCGGGATGAGAGGCTACTGACATAATTTGCTGGCGAAACGCAATAACTTGCCCGCCACTGCCTTCAATCAGTGCTCTTACAACAACCATTACACCATCACGTAAATAGTCACTCGCTGCAGGTAAACGCTTAGCATTGGGATAATTTAAAATAATAAACTGTTTATCGAGTAAACCAACTAATTCAGTTTTAACACGCTTACTGCTTGTAGGTGTTAATATTTCTAGGTCAACTAAACTGCCTACACCTATATGCTTTAGCTTTTCTAAATTTGTTGGCATATCCCTTTTTCCAATATTTTGTAATTTAAAACTTAAGCCGCTCGTTTATCCACGCCAAAAAGTAGGCGTAAATAACACTAATAAAGTAAATATTTCTAGGCGACCAAACACCATTGCAATAGTAAGCAACCATTTAGCACCATCGGTTATAGCACCATAATGCGACGCTACATCTCCTAAGCCAGGCCCTAAGTTATTTAAACAAGCCGCAGTGGCTGAGAACGCAGTTATGTTATCCATACCCGTGCCCATAAGCGCTAACATGATAATAATAAATACAAGCGCATATGCAGAGAAAAATCCCCACACGGCTTCTACTACTTTGTCTGGCAACGCCTTACGACCCAGCTTGATTGAATATATAGCCCGTGGGTGCACTAAACGATTGAGCTCACGCACGCCCTGCAAATAAAGTAAAAATACGCGCACTACTTTCATACCACCACCGGTAGAGCCTGCACAGCCACCAATAAAGCTCGAAAATATAAGTAAAATAGGTAAAAACAAAGGCCATGTTGAAAAGTTATCAGTAGCAAAGCCTGCTGTTGTACTCATTGAAACAGCTTGAAATAACGCCTGATCGAGGGTTTCATCGCCATTAGCAAATATTTCGTTAGAGGAAAGTACGGTAAAACAAATAACCACCAGCGCTAATTGAATACACAAAAACACCTTAAACTCTGGGTCTCTAATATAAACTTGTATATTTCGGCTCGCCACTGCGGCGTAATGCAGGGAGAAGTTAACAGCGGCAATAATTAAAAAGAACACACAAATAAAGTTAATTACAGGGCTGTCAAAGTGCCCCATGGAGGCGTCGTAAGTAGAAAAACCACCTATCGCCACCGTTGAGAATGCATGGCATATAGCATCAAACCACTCCATTCCCGCAGCCCAATAAGCCAGCATACAAGTAATAGTCAACGACACATAAATATACCAAAGGTGCTTTGCAGTATCGGCAATTCGCGGGGTCATTTTAGAATCTTTTACAGGCCCTGGTATTTCAGCGCGGTACAACTGCATACCACCAACACCTAGCATTGGGAGTATAGCAACAGCGAGTACGATTATACCCATACCGCCAAACCACTGGAGTTGCTGGCGATAAAACAATACCGACTTGGGTAAATACTCAATACCGGTAAGCACCGTAGCGCCGGTGGTTGTTAAGCCAGAAAATGCTTCAAATACCGCATCGGCGAGCGATAAGTTAGGTTCTTGTAAAAAGATAAGCGGCAAGGACGCAAACGCCCCAAGTACCAGCCAAAACAAAACAACAATTAAAAAGCCTTCACGTGCTTTTAAATCACCGTTTTCATGGCGGTTTGGGTAATAAGCCATCATGCCAATAACAACACTAAAGATAAATGCTAAAACAAAAGGAACACCACCACCGTCTTTGTATATTAAAGACACCAGTGCCGGAGGCACCATGGTAATACTAAACAGCGCAACAAGTTGGCCAAGAATTTTTATGATGGTACGAAATTGCATTTAGCTTGTCGCTTTTATTATTAGTAAATTCAGGCTGAGTAGTATCAACCAAATTAAATAGGGTCAGTATGCATTATATGCAATTTGTGTAGGTTATTACTCTTTAATAGTTAACTCAACTGCGCCGTGACTTAAATCAAAAATATCTTTGACTGCTTGCTTGGCTTCACGGCTATCGATTGTAATCACCCACTCAATATTAGCAGTAAATTGCTTATCAATATTAAGCACTTGATACTTTGTTTTTAATAACTGCTCAATCGCGCCTTGCATGCTGTACTCACTACTCCCAGTAATTTCAACGCAGGGAACTTTAAGCACCGTTTGCAATTTTACTAGTGCATTATTTAATGAGCCACCATAAGCACGTACTAGTCCGCCGGTGCCTAATTTTATGCCGCCAAAATAACGTGTCACCACGGCAGTAATTTCGCCAAGGCCCGAACCCACCAGCACATTTAGCATAGGCTTTCCTGCAGTGCCATTAGGTTCACCATCATCCGAAAAACCATAAACATGGCTGCCACCGGGGTTGCCTGCCACATGTGCCCAGCAGTTATGACGTGCATCGCTATACTTTTCTTCAATGCTTTTAATAAATGTTTTTGCTGAATTTAAATCGGGGGTGTGTGCAATGTGGACTATAAACGTACTTTTTTTTATTTCTTCTTGATGAAAAACGTCAGCAGCAGGATATTTATATTCAGACATATTAAAAGCTCAATTAAAAATGGGGCCTAAAGGCCCCGTTCATATGCATATTTTAACGTTTATTCGCTAACTCGTCTTTATAGAAATTAATCGAGTTCTAAATTACGCGTCATATTCTCTAGGCTATCTTCGTGAACAATAATGTTATCTTCAATACGAATGCCGCCAAATGGTTTAAATGACTCTACCTTTTCCCAGTTAATAAACTGCTTATTATCGGTTTGCGCTAAATCACCAAGCAGTGAATCAATAAAGTATAAACCTGGCTCAATAGTAAACACTTGGTTTTTTTCGATCAGGCGAGTACAACGCAAGAACGGATGCCCTTCAGGCGATGGTTGATGTGTGCCCTTTTCGTCACTCATAAAACCGCCCATATCATGCACTTGTAAACCTAGGTGATGTCCTAGTCCATGCGGGAAGAAAGTAGATGTAATTTTACGCTCAACAATTTCCTCCGCGGGTAGGTTAACAATTTTAAAGTCACTGAGTATTTGTGCGATACGGTTATGGCATTCAACGTGTAAATCACCATAAAGCATACCCGGCTTTAAACCTTTACCTAACTCGATTTGTTGAACAGTCATCGCTTGTACAAGCTCAGCAAACTCACCCTGCTTTTTAAAATCATACGTACGAGTAATATCAGCAGCGTAACCATTAAAGTTTGCACCGGCATCAATTAAAAATGAGTTGTGGGTGTGCGGCACTTTTGGATCAAAGTGCGTGTAGTGCAAAATAGCGCAGTTTTCGTTAAGCGCAACAATGTTGCCGTACGGCATTTCATTTTCGCTTTGACGTGTCGCCATTAAGTACGCTTGCTGAATGTCGAACTCGCTACCACCATTAAAGAATGTATCGCGTGCAGCTTTATGCCCATCTACTGCAATGCGGTTAGCGTTGCGTAAACATTCAAGTTCGTACTGGGTTTTATAAGCGCGGTGGTAATGAAAATAGTTAAGTACAGGCTCAGGGTTCATAATACTAAAACCAAGTGCTTGCGCTACTTCAATGTATTCACCCATGTAAGCATATTTAGCTTTATCGTATGGTAATAACTTTTCTACTTGATCAGGCTGAAGTAGTAGCTCTATATCAAAGTACTCTGCCCAAAAGTCGCGAGGCTCGTCTGGTACTTTATGCCAAAAATCTACCGGGCGATAAAATATGAGTTTTGGCTTGTCGCTGCCATTTACCACAATCCAGCAATGAGGATTATCAATAACCGGTAACCATGCTTTAAACTGTGGATTAACTTTAAATGGATAATACATATCATCTAAAAACTGGCGCTTAGCTTGGCCTGAATGAATTACTAATCCTTCTAACCCTTCGCTATTACAAATTGTACGAGTACGCTGTTGCAGTGTTGCAATATGTTCGGCGTATAAAACGGCTAATTTATCCATTGTTAATCCATCTGTTAAATTTAACTTGCTATGAGTCTATCACTTATACCAATTGCATTAAATTAATGATCTATTATAGCGATAAGAAAATAGCTTAATAACAAGGCTAAAATTATGATACATAGTTGTTCTATATAAATAATTTTTAACGCAGTTATTGAGTTATTTAATACGCTAGAATGATCATGTTTTTAATAAAATTGGTATGACCCTCAGCGCTCAAAAAAGGGGGATATTTAACATGTAAACATCCCCCTTATTAATACCTATACCTATCGTGTTAAGTTATTGGTCGATTGGTATCATATATTCAACCGCCCATTTTCATTTCGAGAAGCGGCGCTAATGCATTACCTTCTCGGCCCATTCTTGTATGGTAAACCTGCCTGTACGCAAATACATTTTTTACGTAATCGCGGGTTTCGCGATACGGAATAAGCTCTACCCATAACTCAGCCGGAATAGCGTCATCAGGTAACCAACGCTTTATACGGTGATAACCCGCATTATAAGAAGCCGTAGCCAGCACTTCATTGCCATGGTTTTTCTTTTTTAAGTATTGTAAGTAACTCGTACCCAACCTAATATTTGTTTTAGGTTGATATAAACGACTACTTGTCACACTGCCTTTATTTACATACTCAGCAGTACTAGGTAATAACTGCATTAAACCACGCGCATTAGCATGCGAGCGTGCATCTGGCGCAAAAGAGCTTTCGCGCCTTGCAATAGCAATACTCCAAGCAACATCTATCTTGCTACGTTTACTGTAGCGCTCAAAAACATCTTGAAACGCAAACGGAAAACGTTGCTCTACATTATCCCATGCTTTAATTTTTGCTAAAGTAAAAATAGTACTGTCGTGCCAACCTAAATCGGTAGATAACTGTGATGCTGCCAGCTTTTCTTCATCGCTAGAGGTATCCGTTAAGTAATTCCATTCACGGCGCGCCGATGTAAAGCGCTCAATATCATAAAGTGCTTTTGCACGCTTAAAGCCTGGTGCATTACTCACTTTATCTACAAGTACCTTATCGACTGCTAAAGGCTGATTATTTAAATCAACGGGCAACCCCAAACGTGCTGCGGCTAAAAAGCCGTAATAATCACGATTAGCCGCTACTTTTTTCCAAATGGCGTCTGCTTTTTGTTGCTCGCCACGTTGTGCATAGCTATAAGCTAACCAATATTGCTGACCAAGACTTAAATTTTCTTTACCTGTAAAAAATGCAGCAATCCCTTCCCAATCTTGGGTTTTGAGCATATTGCCCAGTTGCCACTGAATAAGCTTGCTGTCTAGTCGCTCTTTTGGCACTTTATTTAGCCAAAAGCTCGCTTGTTTATGCCCGCTAGAGGCAAGTGACAATGCAAAAGTGTAATACACATCCGCTTTTTCTTCATCGCTGTACTTAAATATTTTTTCTAGCTTTTCCCATGCTTTTAAAGCTAGCTCTTTATCGCGCCAAACCAAACGCTTAACACCATAAATAGCTATTTGCCCTTCTTTAGCCGACTTGTTTTTATATCTATATAATCCAGCGGCTGCGCTTGGATCTTTTCGCACTTTTAAATATAAGTCAGCTAAGTAACGCTCCTTACTTGGTAATAAAGTTTTTAAGTAAGGTAATAAGCTTTGCGTTCCGCCTTGTGCAGCAAGTGTTACACGCTTCCAAACCGTTTCTTCTTTCATGTAGCCTTTTTTACGCCACGTAGAAAATAAACTATCACAACCATTAGGTTGCGATTTACCTACAGCCCATAAGTCGGTCACCTGATTTAGAATTGCCTTTTCGGGCGCACCTAAATCAAGCTGAAAATCTAAATAAGTACAAGTAAGCTCCGTATTAGACGTTTCACGATAGTTGCGGATATACGCCGCCTTTTCGTTGTTATCTTTTAAATACTCTAACCACGCTTTACGGACCGGCCACTCAAGCGGCGTATGCTGGTATATATTTAAATATTCTTCTATTTCTGCCTGATGTTTAATGCTCGGATGGCGTTGCCAATACGTTTTTTCAACATAAGGTTTTAACGGATGATTTAGGTTACTAACCGCTTGTTTAAAGTCTTGGTAACTGCCGTACCTTACTTTTTTTTCGGCATCTAAAAATGCATCGTTATCGTTACTTGCCTCGGCAGAATGAAGAGGAAAAATGAATGCAGCTGCCGCAACACTTAGTAAATATTTTTTCATAATGTCCTTTAATAAAAATTAAAGTTGTGAATAAAAACTTTTCAACCACCTTAGCACCAAACCAGCTATATTTTAACCAGTCGATTGTAACCGAGTTAAATTTTTCGTTGCATTTTTAATTTAAAGCAAGCACACTGATTGAAATGCAAACTCATCGTACCAGTCTTAGTTCGTCAACTAGGGAGAATAATAATGTTATATAAAAGCGATTCCTTTGAAGTTAGCTTCCTAAAGGAAAGCATCGCCGAGTTTAAGTTTTGTGTTGCAGGTTCTGTAAACACACTATCTCAAAAAACTCTTTCAGATTGCGCAGCAGCATTAAAAGAATTAGCCGCCAATACTGATATCAAAGGCATGATTTTTACCAGTGATAAAGACCACTTTATTATTGGTGCCGATATCTTCGAATTTTTACCTACATTTACTAAACCTGAAGAAGAATTAGTAGTGTGGATCAAAAACGCAACCGACGTTTTTGATGCAATTGAAGATTTACCATTCCCAACTCTAAGCGCTATAAACGGTATGGCACTTGGCGGTGGTTGTGAGTGGGCACTTGCTACTGATTATCGTGTGGCAAGCGAAACAGCTAAAATGGGCCTACCAGAAGTTAAACTTGGCATAATGCCAGGGTTTGGTGGCACAGTGCGCTTACCACGTATCATTGGCGCCGATAACGCGATGATGTGGATTACCTCAGGCGCAGAAAACCGCGCAGCAGATGCCCTTAAAGTAGGTGCGTTTGACGCGGTAGTTAGTGCTGACAAACTTCTAGAGTCAAGTGTATCAACACTTGAACTGGCGATTGCTGGCAAGCTAGATTGGCAAGCAAAACGCAACGTAAAACTACAGCCACTTAAATTAAACCGTGTTGAGCAAGGCATGAGCTTTGCTATGGCAGAAGGTATGGTAATGGGTAAAACCAAAGGCCACTATCCTGCACCGGTTATGGCTGTACGTACTATTAAAGCAGCGGCAAACTGTACTCGCGATGAAGCAATGGCAATCGAAAACGCTAACTTTGCTAAATTAGCACGTACACCAGAAGCAGCTGCACAAACTGGTATATTCCTAGCTGATCAATACATTAAAGGTAAAGCACGTAAATTTGCTAAGCACAGCGATGTAGAAATTAAACAAGCCGCTGTATTAGGTGCTGGTATTATGGGTGGCGGTATTGCATACCAGTCTGCTTATAAAGGCACACCTATTATAATGAAAGACATCCAACAAGATGCGCTTGATTTAGGTATGGGTGAAGCATCTAAATTGTTAGGTGCAAAAGTTAAGCGTGGCCACATGCCAATGGAAAAAATGTTGGCAACACTTAGCAAAATTAAACCAACACTTAACGAGTCAGACCTACAAAGTGCCAACATCATTGTTGAAGCCGTTGTAGAAAACCCTAAAGTTAAGCAAGCAGTACTCGCTGATCTTGAAAAGAACATGCCAGAAGGCACTGTACTTACTTCAAATACATCGACTATTTGTATTGATTTACTAGCACAAGCGCTAGATAAGCCAGAAAACTTCTGTGGTATGCACTTTTTCAACCCTGTGCCAAAAATGCCATTAGTAGAAATTATCCGTGGTGCAAAAACCTCAGATAAAACAATTAATGCAGTAGTTGATTACGCGCTTAAATTAGGTAAATCGCCAATTGTTGTTAACGATTGCCCAGGCTTTTTTGTAAACCGTGTTTTATTCCCTTACTTTGCAGGTTTTAGCAAATTAGTGGTTGAAGGCGCTAACTTTGCAAAAGTAGATAAAGTAATGGAAAACGTATTTGGCTGGCCTATGGGTCCGGCTTACCTACTTGATGTTGTAGGTATTGATACAGCGTTCCATTGTACTGGCGTAATGGCTGACGGTTTCCCTGAGCGTATGGCTCGTGCTGATAAAGACCCTGTGACTATTTTTGCCAACGAAAAACGTTTTGGACAAAAGAACAAAGCCGGTTTTTACAAATACGAAACAGATCGTCGCGGTCGTCTTAAAAAGTCTCATGACGAGACAGCAATTGAGCTACTAAGCCCAATCACAGACGCACCAAAAGAATTTGATAAACAAGAAATCATCGACCGTTGTATGATTCCAATGATTAACGAAGTGCTACTGTGTTTGCAAGAAGGCATTGTTGCCTCGCCGCAAGAAGCAGATATGGCATTAGTTTACGGTGTTGGTTTCCCTCCATTTAGAGGCGGCGCGTTCCGTTACTTAGATCAAACTGGTTTAGCTAACTTTGTTGCAGCAGCAGACAAATACGCTCACCTAGGTGCGATTTACCAAGTATCTGAACAAACTCGCAAGTGGGCCGAAGAAGGTCGTGTTTTCTATAAGGTGGAAGGTTAATATCATGAATAATCCAGTAATTGTAGATTGTATCCGCACACCAATGGGTCGCTCTAAAAGTGGTGTATTCAAACATAAACGTGCAGAAGACTTAAGCGCACATTTAATGAAAGGCTTACTAGATCGCAACCCTGCAGTTGATCCAGCATCAATTGACGATATTTATTGGGGTTGTGTACAACAAACATTAGAGCAAGGCTTTAACGTAGCACGTAACGCATCATTGCTTGCCGGTATTCCTCACAGCGTTCCTGCTGTTACGGTTAACCGTTTATGTGGCTCTTCTATGCAAGCATTGCATGACGCAGCACGCGCAATAATGACAGGCGCTGGCGACACTTACCTAATTGGTGGTGTTGAGCACATGGGTCACGTACCTATGACTCACGGCAACGACTTTCACCCAGGCTTAGCAACATCAATTGCACAAGCGTCTGGCTCTATGGGCTTAACAGCAGAATACCTTGCAACGCTTCATGGCATTACCCGTGAGCAACAAGATGAATTTGCTTACCGTTCACATCAACGTGCACAAGCTGCAACTGTTGAAGGCCGCTTCCGTCGCGAAATTTTAGCAATGGAAGGTCACGATGCAGATGGTTCGCTTATCTTAGTTGAAGACGACGAAGTAATTCGCCCAGAAACAACAGTAGAAGGTCTATCAAAGCTTCGCCCAGTATTTAATCCTGCATCAGGTACGGTAACAGCCGGTACTTCTTCAGCACTTTCTGACGGCGCATCTGCAATGTTAGTAATGAGCGAAGAAAAAGCAAAAGAACTTGGTTTACCAATTCGTGCGCGCATTAAAGCAATGGCAGTCGCTGGTTGCGATCCATCAATTATGGGTTACGGCCCAGTACCAGCAAGTAAAAAAGCACTTGCACAAGCCGGTATTACAATTGATGACCTAGGCGTAGTAGAACTTAACGAAGCCTTTGCAGCACAATCATTACCTGTAATGAAAGATTTAGGGTTAATGGATGTTGTTGACGAAAAAGTGAATTTAAATGGCGGCGCAATCGCACTTGGTCACCCACTGGGTTGTTCGGGTTCGCGTATTAGCACATCGCTTATTCACTTAATGGAAGACAAAAATGTACGATACGGTTTAGCAACTATGTGTATTGGTTTAGGCCAAGGCATTGCAACTGTATTTGAACGTGTTCAAGACTAATTAGTTTAAACATGTAAAACCATCTTGGTGATTAAAAAGGCGAACTGATTTTATTCAGTTCGCCTTTTTTATTAGCTTCAATTTATAAAACGTCCCTTTATCAAACAAGCATGTAACAGCGTAATTATGTGATCGGGCGTATTATTAAATAAAGCATTTTGAAACTGCTAAAAGCATTAAGTAAAATAGTTAAATTACACATAAAATTGCGTTAAACTGCCAAACTTATTAATTGCTATACCTAAGCACTCGCGTACACAGCAATCACTTTAATTAAACAGGCCAATTTATTATGAGCTTTGATAATCCCGATCACCAATTAGATGCCATAGGCCTTCGCTGCCCAGAGCCAGTAATGATGGTACGTGCTGCTATTCGTAAAATGAATGACGGTGAAACGTTATTAATAACTGCTGATGACCCGTCAACCACTCGCGATATTCCGAGCTTTTGTACGTTTATGGATCACACGCTGGTAGCTAAAGATGCAGAAGAAGCACCGTATAGATATGTGGTGAAGAAAGGGCTTTAAACTCACGTAGGTCGGGTTGAGTTTTACGAAACCCAACGTATTTAATAACCACCAAAATAGTTTTGTTCGCCACACATGTTGGGTTTCGCTTCACTCTACCCAAACGACTAAACCCCCTTGGTGTTAATGCTGAATAAATCCTACAACGTCCTTGTCACAAATCCATCAACCCACTAGGGCTATTAAATAGCTAAAAATCACTTCTTCGTTATCGTCACTTGTGGCTTATCGTAGTCACTGTAATCAATACTTACTATGTACGTGCCTTTTATTGCTGGTGTGAAACTAAAGTAGTTATAAATAGTATTACAGTCTGCGATAGCTGGCTGGCCCAGTGTTAGCTTTTGTCCTGCTGGTTGTGCGTCGCTGTAACCACAGTTGTAACCTTCACTAAAATCGGCATCGGCTATTTTAAATTCGTACACTTTACCTGGGGTCGAAAATTTAACTTGCGCTTGATAAAGCGCAGGGCCAACTGGCGCAAACTGATACTGGGATTCTGCATCCCACAGTGTAAAGTCGCCACGTAAGTAAATTGTGCGGTCAAGCTCTTGCTGTGGCAATACATCGTTAATCGAAATTTGGCTTGTACAGGCAGTAAGTAAACCAGCAATTGCTAAGGTTAAAATTCGTTTCATAGAAATCATCAATGGGTATCCTTTGCATACAGTGAAAACTAAAAAGCCAGCAAAACGCTGGCTTTTAAAATTGCTAATCGGTGTTATTTTTGTAAAACAGAAATATCTGCAATACCTAAAAACAATCCGCTTAACTGGCTTAATAGCGCAAGACGATTTTGCTTAACAGCTTCATCGTCGGCCATAACCATTACGTTGTCAAAAAAGTTATCAACACTTTCACGAATACCCGCCAATTGGCTTAATGCTTCTTGGTAGTTTCCATCTGCGTAAAGTGGTGCAAGGTCAGTGGCAAATTTTGCTACTTGTGATGCCAATACTTTTTCGGCGTCGTCGCTTAATAAGCTCTCATCAACACTACCTTGGCTGGTAATATCGTTTTTAGCCAGAATGTTACCTACACGCTTATTAGCTGCTGCAAGCGCTTCTGCTGCGTCTAATGTACGGAAGTGGCTTACGGCTTTAACACGGAGGTCAAAATCAACAGGTTTAGTCGGACGACGTGCAAGCACTGCTTGAATTACGTCTACTTCAATACCTTCGTCTTGATACCAAGCACGGAAGCGCCCTAGCATAAACTCAAATACGTCAGTTGATACATTTAAGTTAGTTAACTTGTCGCCAAACAATGTTTGCGATTTAGCTACTAGGTCTAAAATATCAAGTGGTAGTTCTTTTTCTACCATGATGCGCAGTGCACCAATAGCAGCACGACGAAGAGCAAATGGATCTTTGTCACCTTTAGGTGCTTGGCCTATACCAAAAATACCCACCAGCGTGTCAAACTTATCAGCAATCGCTACTGCGCAGCTAATTAAGTTTGTTGGTAAGTTATCCCCTGCAAAGCGTGGCATGTACTGCTCGTTTTGCGCTACGGCTACATCTTCGGCTTCACCATCGTGGCGAGCGTAATGCATTCCCATTACACCTTGCACGTCGGTAAATTCCATAACCATTTCAGTCATTAGGTCAGTTTTACTTAATAAGCCTGCACGCTGTGCTAGGTCTTTATCAGCACCTAATTGCTCAGCAATATAACCTGCAAGTTCACTAATGCGCTGAGACTTATCTTTAAGCGTACCAAGTTGCTTTTGGAACAATACGCTATCAAGCGACTCTAATCGGCTTTCTAGGGTTTTCTTTTTATCTGTTTCAAAGAAGAACTGTGCATCGGCTAAACGCGGGCGCACTACTTTTTCGTTACCAGAAATAACCACACTTGGATCTTTACTTTCGATGTTAGATACAAACAAAAACTTATTTAAAAGTTTGCCGTTTTGATCTAATAACGGGAAATATTTTTGATCGTCTTTCATGGTGTAAATTAACGCTTCGGCTGGTACATCTAAAAATGCTTCTTCAAATGTTGCCGTTAAAGTAACTGGCCACTCTACAAGTGATGTTACTTCTTCTAGTAAATCTTCATCCATTGCAACAACAGCGTTAACTGCGCTTGCAGCCTCTTCTATTTGTGCTCGAATTTGCGCTTTACGTTGCTCGTAATCAGCAATAACGTAAGCAGATTTAAGTACGTCAAAAACGTCATCTGCATGGTTAATGCTAATTTTTTCTGGGTGATGAAAACGATGACCTTGAAGCTGGTTAGTTATTTGCTTACCAAGAATTTCGCCTTCAAGTAGCTCATCACCAAATAAGATAGTGACTGTATGCACAGGGCGAATAAATTGTGTTTTATTCGCGCCCCAACGCATTGGTTTAGGGATTGGTAATTTACTTAATGCTTTTGTGATTGCATCTGTCATTAGGGTTTTAGTTTCTTGCCCTGCTACTTTAGCAATGTGCAATAACCAAGCGCCTTTATCGGTTTCAAGTGTTTGTGCGTCTTTTACTTCAATACCACAACCACGTGCCCAACCCATTGCTGCTTTTGTTGGGTTACCTTCGCTGTCAAACGCTGCCTTTGTTGCTGGGCCACGCTTTTCAACTTCTTTGTCTTGTTGCTTAGCTTCAAGCGCTTTTACTTGTAAACCCAAACGACGAGGCGATGCATACCAGCTTACGCCTTGGTGTGCTAATTCTAATGTTTCTAGCTCTTGAGTTAAGTTTGCAGCAAAGGCTTCTGCTAATTTACGCAATGCTTTTGGTGGTAACTCTTCAGTGCCAATTTCTACTAATAAATTTTGTGCTGACATTTTACTTATCCTTACACAGCGGGAAACCAAGCGCTTCACGTTTGTCATAGTAACTTTGTGCACACGCTTTTGATAACGCACGAACGCGTAAAATATAACGCTGACGTTCGGTTACCGAAATTGCGTGGCGTGCGTCTAGTAAGTTAAATGCGTGCGATGCTTTCATTACTTGCTCGTATGCAGGTAGTGGTAAATTAGCTTCAATTAACTTTTGGCTTTCTGCTTCACACTTATCAAACTGTGCAAATAAGTCTTCTACGTTTGCATGTTCAAAATTATAAGTAGATTGCTCTACTTCATTTTGATGGAACACGTCGCCGTATGTTACGCGCCCTAGTGTACCGTCTGCCCATACTAGGTCGTAAATGCTATCTACGCCTTGAATGTACATTGCTAAACGCTCTAGGCCGTAAGTAATTTCGCCTGTTACTGGTGAGCACTCTAAGCCACCCACTTGTTGAAAGTAGGTAAACTGCGTTACTTCCATGCCGTTTAACCAAATTTCCCATCCCAAGCCCCATGCGCCTAGCGTAGGTGATTCCCAGTTATCTTCTACAAAGCGAACTTCGTGAGTAAGGGTATCAATACCCATTGCCGCTAATGAGCCTAAGTAAAGCTCTTGGATGTTATCTGGCGATGGCTTTAAAACTACCTGGAATTGGTAGTAATGTTGTAGGCGATTTGGGTTTTCACCATAGCGGCCATCCGTAGGACGACGACACGGCTGAACGTACGCGCTCGACATTGGCTCTGGACCAATAGACTTTAAAAATGTTTGCGGGTGAAATGTCCCGGCGCCCACTTCCATATCAAGTGGTTGAATAATGACACAGCCTTGCTGCGCCCAATAATCCTGTAAAGCCAGGATCAAACCTTGAAAGGTTTTTACGTCATATTTTTGCATATTTGGCTTTTTACTATCTAAGAAGTAGCGTGAAAATTACCCTTAGTATACCGTGTGTACACTCAGGTTTTAAGCAGTTTGTGTAATTGAAAAAATAAAAAAGGAGCCATTAGGCTCCTTTTTCGGTGCAAGTGATATTTTTACACGTCTAGATTAACTACGCGTAGAGCGTTAGTTTCGATAAACTCTCTACGAGGCTCTACTTGATCACCCATTAAGGTGGCAAATAATTGATCCGCGCCAACAGCATCTTCAATCGTTACTTGTAACATACGACGAGCACTAGGATCCATTGTCGTTTCCCAAAGCTGGCTTGGGTTCATTTCACCCAGTCCTTTATAGCGTTGAATGTAGATCCCGCGCTTAGATTCTGTGATCAACCATTCCAAAGCATCCACAAAGTTATCAACAGGTTTTGTTTTCTCACCACGTTGAATATAAGCACCTTCTTTTAGGATGTTTGCAATGTTAGTACCAGTCACAGCAATGCGTTGGTAGTCACGTGATGCAATAAAGTCATAATGAAGTACATGTGCTTTATCAACACCGTGCTGACGAATATTCACAACCGGGTAATACATATTACGCTCAGCGTCAAACTCTGTGCCTGCATGGAAAATAGTTGCATCTTCATCACGTGCAATCAGGTCATCAACTAACTCTTTTGTCCAAGCAATTACTTTAGCTTCGTCAGAAAGGTCATCAGTTTTCAACTCTGTTTGATAGATTAAGCGCTCCATTACTGTGTTAGGATATTTACGCTTTAAACGCTCAATAACTTTAACTGTATTTTGGTAATCGTGAACGACTTTCTCAAGCGCTTCACCTTCTAGCGCAGAAGCATCTGCACTTGGATATAAAGCAGCATTATTAAGTGCAAGCGACGTTAAGTATTCTACTAATGCAGGATCATCTTTAATATAACGCTCTTGCTTACCTTTTTTCACTTTATAAAGTGGTGGTTGAGCAATATAAATATAACCGCGCTCTACAATTTCAGGCATTTGACGATAGAAGAATGTTAGTAGTAACGTACGAATGTGAGAACCATCCACGTCCGCATCGGTCATGATGATGATACGGTGATAACGTAATTTCTCAGGGTTATATTCGTCACGACCAATACCACACCCTAATGCAGTAATTAGTGTTGCTACTTCTTGCGAAGATAGCATTTTATCAAAACGTGCTTTTTCTACGTTTAATATTTTACCTTTAAGCGGAAGAATAGCTTGGTTTTTACGGTTACGTCCCTGCTTGGCTGATCCGCCAGCAGAGTCCCCTTCCACTATATATAGTTCAGATTGGGCTGGGTCTTTTTCTTGGCAATCAGCTAGCTTACCTGGTAAGCCTGCTAAGTCCATTGCACCTTTACGTCGTGTCATTTCACGGGCTTTACGCGCCGCTTCACGAGCACGTGAGGCATCAATAATCTTACCTACAACAATTTTGGCATCAGTTGGGTTTTCTAGTAAAAACTCAGTGAATTTTTCAGCCATTGCTTGTTCAACCGCAGATTTAACTTCACTTGATACTAGCTTATCTTTAGTTTGTGATGAGAACTTAGGATCAGGAACTTTAACACTAACAACAGCCGTTAAGCCTTCACGGGCATCATCACCGGTAGCATTGCTGGTTGTTTTGGCTTTTTTGTTAAAGCCTTCTTTTTCCATGTAGTTATTAAGTGTACGTGTTAGCGCTGATCTAAAACCGGCTAAGTGAGTACCACCATCACGTTGTGGAATATTATTTGTGAAACAGTAAATGTTTTCTTGGTATGCATCATTCCACTGCATTGATACTTCAACACTAATACCATCTTCTTCACGTTCGTGAGTAAAATGGAACACACCTTTATGTATAGGTGTTTTATTACGGTTTAAGTATTCTACGAAAGCTTGAATACCGCCTTCATATTTAAAGTGGTCAGATTTATTTTCTTCACGCTCATCATTTAAGATGATGCTCACACCTGAGTTTAGGAATGAAAGCTCGCGTAAACGCTTAGCTAAAATGTCGTAATGAAAATCTAAATTTGTGAATGTTTCAGCGCTTGGCCAAAAACGTAATTCTGTACCAGTTGTTTCTGAGTCACCAATTACAGCTAAAGGTGCATCTGGAACACCCATAGTATAAAACTGCTCATGAAGCTTACCTTCACGACGAACAGTCAGTTTTAGTTTTTCTGAAAGTGCATTTACAACAGAAACACCAACACCGTGTAAGCCACCTGATACTTTATAAGAGTTATCATCAAACTTACCACCGGCATGAAGTACCGTCATAATAACTTCGGCTGCAGATACGCCTTCTTCTTCATGGATAGAAGTTGGGATACCACGACCGTTATCTCGAACTGAGACAGAACCGTCTAAGTGAATCGTTACATAAATATCATCACAATGACCTGCTAAGGCTTCATCGATCGAGTTATCAACGACCTCAAACACCATGTGGTGTAAGCCTGTGCCATCATCGGTGTCCCCAATATACATTCCAGGACGCTTTCTTACTGCGTCTAATCCTTTAAGTACTTTAATACTCGACGAGTCATAATTCTCAGACATGGTTAATCCCACTTATCTTGTTATTAGGTTGCCATGTTTCACGTGGAACATTTGTAGTTCTCGTTGCATGGGTTCCACCACAGCAGAAATACTTTCAGATAAAATTGAAGAGATAAAAATTTGAGAACTGCAGTGAGCAAGTAATTGTCCCACTTTCTCTTTTGTATCTTCGCCTAATTCTGAAGGTAGATCATCTATTAGCAATATAGATTGCTTATCTGTCTCTGACTCAATTAAGCTATTTTGCGTAACTTTCAACGCATACAATAATAGCTTCAATTGACCGCGTGAGAATGTATTCTCCACACTATTGCCAGCGACACTAAAACTAAAATCGGCCTTATGAGGGCCTTTACTTGTAAACCCTTGGCGAGCATCTCGCTCAAAGTTTTGCTCTAACGCATCTGCAAGAGATTCAGTCTCTTTCCAGCCTGCGCTAAAGGTCATTTCTAAATCACGTACAAGCGTTAATTCTGCACACATTTTATCAAAAAATTGCTGCTTAAACCTACTTATATACGCCAATCTTAATTTATTTATTTCTTCAGCCAGTCTAACAAATTCTTTGTCCCAAAACTTAATTTGGTCAAAATAATTCTTGGGCTTAGTTTTTAATAATGCATTACGTTGTTTAAGTACTTTATTAAATGATTGCCACAAAAAAAAGAACTCATGTTCCACGTGGAACAAACCTAAATCTAAAAACTTTCTCCGCTCTTTAGGTCCACCAAAAAACAAAGAATAACTCTCTGGTGTAATAATTTGTACAGGCATAAGTTGAGCGAGTTCTGATATCTTACGACTCGCCTTACCTTGAATTTTTAGATTGGTCTCACCCGTTTGCGTTTTACTAATACCAATTGGAATTGATAAATCGTGTATTGTTTTACGCCCGTGAATTACAAATTGCTCTTGCTGGTGCGCAATAATACTCTTGTGTTTTGGAGTACGAAAGGATTTGCCATGAGAAAGGTAATATATAGCCTCTAAAAGGCTGGTTTTTCCGCTGCCATTTTCACCATAAATTATATTAACGCCGTTGACTGGTTCTAGCGTCAGCGCCTCAATATTACGAAAATATTTGAGGCTCAAATGACTTAAGCTCATTATGTATTTATAGTCTTATAAACGCATAGGCATAACAACGTACATTGCTTCTTCATCGCCTGCACCTTCAATTAATGCACTGCTGTTTGAGTCGGCTAATGTAAATAGTACGTCTTCTGTTTTTAATGTGTTTAGTACATCTAATACGTAAGACACGTTGAATCCTATTTCTAGGTCCGCGCCTTCGTAACTTACTTCAACAACTTCTTCAGCTTGTTCTTGCTCTGGGTTATTGGCAGTAATTTTTAATAAACCGTTTGATAGGTTTAAGCGTACACCACGAAATTTTTCATTCGATAAAATAGACACTCGTTGAAACGCATTTCGTAACCATTCTCGGTTAGCTGTAATTACTTTGTCGCCACCACGTGGTAATACACGACGGTAATCAGGAAAGCGTCCATCAACTAGCTTACTTGTAAATGTAAACTCAATATCAATAATACGGATATGGTTAGCACCAAACTGAATTGTTACCAATTCGTCGTCAGCTACCATAAGGCGCATAATTTCTTGCACACCTTTGCGAGGTATAATTAATTGACGTTGAGTGTTAAGCGATTGCGTTAATTGCTTTTGTGCAATAGCTAAACGGTGACCATCTGTTGCTACTGTTTTTATGTCTGTATTATCTACTTCAAAAGACATACCGTTTAAGTAATAACGTACGTCTTGATTCGCCATCGAAAAATGCGTGCTTTCAAGTAACTTACGAAGCTCTAAACGAGTTAGTTGAAATTCAACCTCACCATCCCACTGCTCTAAATTAGGAAAATCATCAGCTGATAAAGTCGTTAATGAAAAACGGCTTTTACCACTGGTTAAAAGTAATTGGTGCTCTTGCAAGCTTAAAGTAATGTCTGAACCGTCTGGTAGACTTTTACAAATATCGAGTAACTTTTTAGCGGGTAACGTTAGTTTTGTATCGGCAATATCATCACCTACAAATACGCCAGAAACTAATTCAATTTCAAGGTCAGTACCCGTCATTGAAAGTTGTCCGTTTTCTACCACTAACAAAACGTTAGATAAGATTGGTAGCGTGTGTTTGCGCTCTATTGCGCCCGACACTTGCACCAATGGCTTTAAAAATTGTTGTCTTGATATTGTTATTTGCATAATAAAGTCAGCCCTAAGATGACAATGTTCTTATTAAGTTTTGGTAATCTTCTTTAATTTCGTGGCTTTCGTCACGTAGTGATTTTATCTTACGACATGCGTGTAATACGGTCGTATGATCGCGTCCACCAAATGCGTCACCAATCTCAGGTAAGCTGTGATTAGTTAATTCTTTAGATAATGCCATGGCAACTTGGCGTGGCCTTGCTATAGAGCGGCTGCGGCGCTTAGACAATAGATCTGACACTCGAATTCGGTAGTACTCAGCAACGGTGCGCTGAATATTATCTATCGTAACCAGCTTATCTTGCAAGGCAAGTAAATCGCGTAGTGCTTCTTTTACAAAATCAATCGAAATTGGACGACCTGTAAAATTAGCATTAGCAATTACACGGTTAAGTGCGCCTTCTAGTTCACGTACATTTGAACGTAATTTTTTGGCGATAAAAAAGGCAACTTCATGTGGTAAGTTAATCTTACTTTGCTGTGCTTTTTTCATCAAAATAGCAACGCGAGTTTCAAGCTCTGGTGGCTCAATCGCGATTGTTAATCCCCAACCAAAACGTGATTTAAGACGGTCTTCGACCCCTTCAATCTCTTTTGGATAACGGTCAGAGGTTAAAATAATTTGTTGGTTGCCTTCAAGCAATGCATTAAAGGTATGAAAAAACTCTTCTTGTGAACGCTCTTTATTAGCAAAAAATTGAATATCATCAATCATTAATGCGTCAACACTGCGGTAATAACGCTTAAATTCTTCTATCGCATTATTTTGCAGTGCCTTTACCATATCTTGAACAAAGCGTTCTGAATGCATGTAAACAATTTTAGCATCTGGCTTGTTTGCCATAATGCCGTTACCTACTGCATGTAATAAGTGAGTTTTACCTAAACCAGTACCACCGTAAATAAATACAGGGTTAAAAGCAGAGCCAGGATTATCGGCAACTTGAGTGGCCGCTGCTTTTGCTAATTGGTTTGATTTACCCTCAACAAAGCTGTCAAAGGTATAATTTTCTTTAATGTTAGATTTGTAACCTGACTTAGGTGCAGGTTCAACAACAGGCTTTTGCTCACGAGGCTGTTGTTTTGTAGAAGCTTGTGGTGCTGATTGTGTTTCTATAACCGGTGCAGCTTGTGAATTTAATAAAGGCTTACTACCTACATCAAAACGTAGCTTTGGTGCTTCAACACCACAAATTTCTACTAATAATTCGTTAATTCTATTTAGGTACTTTTCTCTTACCCAATCAAGCACAAAGCGATTAGGTGCATAAATCGTCAAGGTATCTTCGGTACTTTCTGCTTGTAGTGGTCTTACCCACATACTGAATTGCTGCGAAGGCAGCTCATCTTGCAATACATATAAACAACTTTGCCAAACCGACAGATACACAGTTAAACTCCCAGAGATATAATTTTTATTCCCGCACATCATTAATGATTATAAATCATACATTTATTGCGTTCAAATGGTCCAATAAGCGACCCAAGACCGCGTATTATGAAGGCACTTTATCCACAAGTAAAAGATTGATTTTTATAAAATTGTTGATATCGATGTATAAAATCATTAACAATCTGATTTAAAACAGTTTTTATTTTAGATCCGAAGAGGAGATCATAACAAAATAACACCAAGATCGCGAACCAAATTTACGATCCAATTTTCTTTTCCCCCGCTTTTATTCACTTTTTATACAGGGGCTGTGGAAAACTTCTTATTTATGATGATCCTATCAGATCGCTCTACATGATCTCTTTATGGACCATAAGTAGGCTATATACTGCGAACGTAATTATGATTGACTTTACGTTACTTACTCTATAATATCTCGCGCTCGCAATGGCACCTATGCCAGGATCGCGACCTGTATAGGATGTTTTAACTTTAACCGATCGGATGAGATTGTTATGAAAAGAACTTTTCAACCTAGCGTTTTAAAACGCAAACGTGCACACGGCTTCCGTGCTCGCATGGCAACTGTAAATGGCCGTAAAGTATTAGCACGTCGCCGCGCTAAAGGCCGCAAAGTTCTTTCTGCTTAATTTATAAGTGGAAGACTTTAGCTTTGGCAGGGAGTTACGTCTGTTAACTCCCTCGCATTACTCTCGCATATTTAATGAACCCGCTCGGGCTGCAACTCCTTTCTTTACTCTATTAGCTAAACCAAATGACCAAGAAAAACCTCGGTTAGGTCTTACTGTTGCTAAAAAACGCGTAAAAAAGGCATGCCAACGAAACCGTATTAAACGTCTCGCTCGCGAAAGTTTTCGTTTAAATCAACACAGCATCGATAATATTGATATTGTGCTTATGGTGAAAAGTGGTATTGATGAACAGTCTAATGAAGAATTAACCAAACAACTTACTAAATTATGGCGAAAAATTAACGAACGCTGTAAACCAGGTGCACCTAAACCGCCACCTTTTAAGAAACGCCCAAACAAATCAGCTAAATCTAATAAACAAACCTAATTGCAATAGAATTGCAGGGTTAATTAATGTATCTTTAGCTCACCTTTTAATCATGCATTTAAAATTTCTAATTGAGTCTTTAAATACATGATATCTATCTCACTAAACTTAAGTAGGGGCATAAACATCATGAGGTTAATTAAACCACTTGTTGCTTTTCCTAAGATTTGTTTAGTGTTATTTATCCGCGGTTATCAAAAGTGGATTAGCCCGCTGTTAGGTCCGCATTGTCGTTTTAATCCAAGCTGCTCACATTATGCAATTCAAGCAATTAATTTGCATGGATTTATAAAAGGTAGTTGGTTAGCTTTAAAACGCATATTAAAATGCCATCCTTTACATTCAGGTGGAGACGACCCCGTACCTGAAAAATTAACCCATATTAACCACCAACACGAGAAATAAGAGCTGTTATGGAATCGCAACGCACGTTTTTATTAATTGGCCTAATGCTAGTGTCGTTTTTATTGTTCCAAGAATGGGATAATGATTACAACAAGCCTAAAGCCGATCCAAGTGCCACAACACAAACACTACAAGCAAATTCACCAGAGTCGGATGATTATATTCCTTCATCGTCAGATTCAGGTTTACCCGCTTCAGCAACTTTAGCTAAACGTTCAGTTATTGAAATCACAACTGACGTTTTTAAAGTTAAAATTGACACCAAAGGCGGTGACATTGTTGAAACAGACCTTCTTCAATACGAAGAAACAAAAGGAAGTGAAACACCTTATATGCTTCTTGGTCAGCTTGATAGTGGCAAACAATACTTTTCACAAAGTGGCTTAATTGGCTTAAATGGCCCTGACGCATCAGCTAACGGTCGCCCTACTTATAGTACCGAACAAAAATCATATACCTTAACGGGTGATGAGCTTCGCGTTCCACTTCAGTTTACTGATAGTAATGGTGTTAGTTTTACTAAAACATACGTATTCAAAAAAGGTCAGTATGACGTAGGCTTAGAATACAAAATTAACAACACTACCAGCGCACCTCTTCAAGTACAGCTATACACGCAAATTAAGCGTACCGTACAAGAAAAAGGTAGCATGGTTGATCAAAACTATTTAGGTGCTGCATACGGTACTGACGAAGAACCATACGAAAAGTATAGTTTTTCAGATATGGCTGATAAAAACCTAAACAAAAACACGCAAGGTGGTTATGTTGCATTTATACAACATTACTTTGTAAGTGCTTGGGTTCCAATGCAGGATCAAACAAATACAATTTATAGCTTAATTACAAAAAGTAATGCCGCTATTATTGGTGCTAAAGATCCCGCTGTAAATATTCAAGCTGGTAGTGAGCAAACACTAACTGCTACTTATTATATGGGTCCGAAAGAGTCAGATATTCTTGAAGCGATTCACCCAGACTTAGACTTAACTGTAGATTACGGTTGGTTATGGTTTATTTCGCAACCTTTATTTGTATTGCTAAAATGGCTACATAGCATTTTAGGTAACTGGGGTGTAGCAATTATTGCCATCACTATTATCGTTAAATCGTTAATGTACCCACTTACTAAAGCGCAATACACTTCAATGGCAAAAATGCGTGCGCTACAGCCTAAAATGGCAGCTCTTAAAGAAAAGTTTGGTGACGACCGTCAAAAGTTCGGCCAAGCAACTATGGAAATGTACAAAAAAGAAAAAGTTAACCCAATGGGTGGCTGTTTCCCTATTTTGCTACAAATGCCAATTTTCTTAGCCTTGTTCTACGTATTCTTAGAGTCAACTGAACTTCGCCATGCTGAATTTATTTTTTGGTTAACAGACCTTTCTGCACAAGACCCGTACTACGTATTACCAATCTTATTTGGTGCGAGTATGTTTGTGACGCAAAAACTTCAGCCTATGACGGTAACTGATCCAATGCAGCAAAAAATGATGACCTTTATGCCGGTTATCTTCTCTGTATTCTTCTTATGGTTCCCATCGGGTTTAGTTCTTTACTGGTTAGTGTCTAACCTTATTTCTATTGTCCAGATGTTAATCATCTACCGTGGCATGGAAAAGAAAGGAATTAAAGTAAGAGGCTAACTAAGCTCCTACTTATATAAAGGCGACTTCGGTCGCCTTTTTTATTGCCTGTTTTTCACCAGAGTATTCGCGAGTGTTTATTTCATAGGTTACAATACCGCCATAAAGTTACTTATCGTTGGCAAATTAATAGCATGATCAATCAAGATACAATTGCAGCACAAGCAACTGCCCCAGGACGTGGTGGTGTTGGTATTATTCGCGTTTCAGGCAGCCTTGCTAAAAGTGTCGCCGAAAAAGTAGTAGGTAAAATTCCTAAAGTTCGCTACGCCGATTACGTGCCATTTAAAAGCCTAGCTGGCGAGCAACTTGACCAAGGTATTGCCATTTACTTTGCAGGTCCTAACTCATTTACTGGTGAAGACGTACTTGAATTACAAGGCCACGGCGGTCCTGTAGTACTTGATATGCTACTTAAAGAAATTAGTAAAATAGAGGGCGTTCGTTTAGCAAAGCCTGGTGAGTTTTCTGAACGCGCATTTATGAATGACAAGCTTGATTTAACACAAGCAGAGGCCATCGCCGACTTAATTAATGCTACAAGCGAACAAGCTGCCAAAAGCGCCCTACAGTCTCTCCAAGGTGAATTTTCTAAACACATAGAAACGCTTGTAGAAAAAGTAATTCACTTACGTATGTATGTAGAAGCGGCAATAGATTTTCCTGATGAAGAAATTGATTTTTTATCAGACGGTAAAGTGTCAGGCGACTTAGACGCTATTATTACTCAGCTTAACACTGTAACCAACCAAGCCAAGCAAGGCAGCATCATGCGCGAAGGTATGCGTGTTGTTATTGCTGGTCGCCCAAATGCCGGTAAATCAAGCCTACTAAACGCCCTAGCCGGTCGTGAAGCTGCAATCGTAACAGAAATAGCCGGTACCACTCGCGACGTACTACGAGAGCATATACATATAGATGGTATGCCACTGCATATTATAGATACCGCAGGCCTACGAGAGAGCCCTGACCGCGTAGAACAAATAGGTATTGAACGGGCGTGGGATGAAATAAACCAAGCCGATCGCGTTTTATTTATGCTTGATGGCACTGACACTATAGATACTGACCCGCATAAAATTTGGCCTGAATTTATGGCCAAATTACCAGAAGGTATGGGGGTTACGGTCATCAGAAATAAAGCTGATTTATCGGGTGATATAGTCGGAATGGAGCAAGAGCAACAATACCCGGTCATCAGCTTAAGTGCTAAAAATGCTGACGGTATTGAACTTGTTCGCGAGCATTTAAAAGCCTGTATAGGCTTTCAAGGCGCAACAGAGGGTGGCTTTATGGCGCGCCGTCGTCATTTGGATGCACTAGAGAGTGCTGCGTATCATTTAGAAACAGGTAAAACACAATTAGAAATGCACATTGCTGGTGAAATATTGGCTGAAGAACTGCGTTTAACACAGCAGTATTTAAACGAAATAACCGGTGAATTTACCTCAGACGACTTACTTGGCAAGATATTTAGCTCATTTTGTATTGGTAAATAAGCACCTTATTACAGATATATGTTTATTATAAGAGCACTTAGGTGCTCTTTTTTTATGTAAAATATTCACTATAAAATATGTATTTGTACCGTCAATCCCAGCCAGTTCTGCCAATAAAATCATACCCAAAGCGATAATTATTACCAGCCAGATCATGTAGATTAGACAGTGAAAAGAGCCTTTAAGTAAGGTATTAATAGCGCAAGTAACACCCATTTTAAGGTCAAAACCGATACATATTTCAAACAAAAATACGTTTTAAAATCGTTATCCTCCACACAAAAGTTAGTTATAAATAGCTTTTTTATAATTACCTAGCTCATAAAAACTAATGTTATTTGCTCAATTTAAGAGCTAAAACGTGACGATAAACACTCTAAATAATCAACTTTATACAACATATGGACAGACGATCACTGCGGCTTTTTAATAAAAATGACTCGAGATTTGAGTGCATCAAACTTTTGATCTACTAATCCACCAGCAAAATACATAAAAAAAGCAGCTATAAATACGCATTAAATTAAATATATTGAGATCACTTATCCACAAAACCTAATTTTTAGCCAAATAAATAGTAAATTGAGCCACCTCGCAGAGAAAAACCTAATGTTCTATTAAAAATTATCTGTTTATAAGCTTATTTTTAATTAATTTCGTTAGATCAGCCCAATTAGATCATTTAATAAAATTATTTTCGATCTAAATTTAAGGTTATCAACAACCTTTATATCCACATTATGATCACCTTGTGCTTTTTATGCCTAGATTTATAATTAAGTCTTTCACTAAATAGTAATATCAATAACTTAGCGATTATTAAACAACCTAAAAGGTGTGTTTAAACAGAGCTTTCCCCACTGTTATCAACAACTTGATCAGAAGATTACATTTAAAGATATTTTGTTAATTACTATAATATCAACAACTTAAGGAGGCGTTTTCAAATAAGAGTAAAATTAGCACAAAAATAGTTATACAAAAAAGCACTCTTAACTTTACTGTTACTCACACTCAGTTATCATAGGCAGCAATTAAAACCAATGTGATCACTAATATTCATGAGTTCAGTAAATCTTATTGTTGGCAGCCAAATGGGATCAGCCGAGTATGTTGCAGAGCAACTAAGCGACGCGCTTAATAACCTTGGTATTGCTACAGAACTACATGATCAGCCTGAATTTAGCGATATTGATCAGCAAAATACTATTTGGTTAATTTGCACATCTACTTATGGTGCAGGTGATTATCCTGAAAACTTTATTAGCTTTGTTGAAGATGTGACTCAAGCTAATGATTTATCGGAATTAAAATACTCAGTAATCGCTTTAGGTGATACCAGTTATGACACTTACAACCAAGCTGGACGTAATATAGATGCCTTATTATCTCAAAAAGGCGCTATAAAAGTAGCAGAACGCTTAGAGCTTAATATTCTCGATGAAGCACTACCAGAAGACACAGCATTAGCATGGTTAGACTCTTGGATAACCAAAACAGGCTTAAAATAGATAGATCAAGTAAAAAGTTATATATAAAGTTACCCACAATTTACTAATAATTTAATAGATTTTGTGGATAAAGATTGAATAAACTGCTTTTTAAAGCATGCTTATCCATGGGATAAGATCCAACTGATTCAGCCCTGTGCATAAGGTGCCTTTTTGATCAGAGCTTATTTGCGGGATGATCCGATCATATTAACACCTTTAGATCTGATCTAATTTCATGTTTTAAATGAAGATCTAAACCTTATCAACAGAAAAGCTGATCAGTAGTAGTTATAGTAATAAAAGATCTCTTTAAAAGATCCTTTATATTATTAGAGATCACATACTTAGATCTTGCTCTTTGTTTAATCATTTATCTTCTGCCAATTTCTAGGTAGAATACGCTCCCTTTTGAAGTTTACCGGTTTGATTTAAGTAGGATCCCATTAATGATTTTTCACGAAAATTTTGACGTTATCGTAGTAGGTGGTGGACATGCTGGCACTGAAGCCGCATTAGCAGCTGCCCGTATGGGGATGAATACCCTGCTACTGACTCACAATATGGATACCCTTGGTCAAATGTCTTGTAACCCAGCGATTGGTGGGATTGGCAAAGGTCATTTGGTAAAAGAAATTGATGCGCTTGGCGGTGCAATGGCACAGGCCATTGACAAAGGCGGGATCCAATTTCGCACACTAAACTCTTCAAAAGGACCTGCTGTTCGTGCAACTCGAGCACAAGCAGATCGCGCTTTGTACAAAGCAGCTATTCAAACAACATTACAAAATCAAGATAACCTTAAGATTTTTCAACAATCATGTGATGATCTTATTGTTGAAAATGATCGTGTTACTGGCGTAGTAACTCAAATGGGTTTACGTTTTAGTGCTCCAAGTGTTGTTTTAACCGTGGGTACTTTTTTAGGTGGCCAAATACACATTGGTTTAGAAAATTACAAAGGCGGTCGTGCTGGTGATCCACCATCAATTGCATTGGCTGAACGTTTACGCGAACACCCTTTTAGAGTGGATCGCTTAAAAACAGGTACTCCGCCACGTATTGATGCACGTACTGTTGATTTTACAAAAATGGAAGCACAGCCTGGTGATATGCCAACTCCTGTATTTTCATTTATGGGTAAACAATCAGATCACCCACAACAAATACCGTGTTACATCACTTACACAAACGAAAAAACACATGATGTTATTCGTAAAAACCTACATCGCTCACCTATGTACTCAGGTGTTATTGAAGGTATTGGTCCACGTTACTGCCCATCAATTGAAGATAAAATTGTACGTTTTGCGGATAAAGATAAGCACCAAATATTTGTTGAACCTGAAGGCTTAACATCATACGAATTATATCCAAATGGTATTTCTACTAGTTTACCGTTTGATGTACAACTTGAGATTGTGCAATCTATTTCTGGTTTTGAAAATGCACATATTTGTCGACCAGGCTATGCAATAGAATATGACTACTTTGATCCACGCGACTTAAAACAGTCTTTAGAAACAAAATTTATCGAAGGCTTATTTTTCGCGGGTCAAATTAACGGCACTACCGGTTATGAAGAAGCGGGTGCACAAGGCTTAATTGCAGGTATGAATGCTGCGTTAAAAGTGCAAGGTAAAGATTCTTGGACACCACGTCGCGATGAAGCTTACGTCGGTGTATTAATTGACGACTTAGCAACACTAGGTACGAAAGAACCTTACCGCATGTTTACTAGCCGTGCCGAATACCGTTTACTTCTTCGTGAAGATAATGCAGATATTCGCTTAACTGAAAAAGGCCGTGAGCTGGGTTTAGTTAATGACGAACGTTGGCAGGCATTTAACGAAAAAATGGAAGTAATTGAGAAAGAAAAACAACGCATTAAAGATACGTGGATTCATAAAGATCACGTTGTTGTTGATCAAGTAAATGCATTACTAAAAACACCATTAACTCGTGAAGCAAGTTTAGAAGAATTACTTCGTCGTCCAGAGATTCGTTATAACGATCTTATGGCTATTGACGGTTTAGGATCTGAATTTACAAACGTAGCAGCACTTGAACAAGTTGAGATCCATACTAAGTACGCAGGCTATATTGCGCGTCAACAAGATGAGATCAATAAGCAGCTTCGTCATGAGCAAACAATTTTACCAAAAGAGTTTGATTACAAAACTGTATCAGGTTTATCAAATGAGGTTGTTGCTAAGCTTATTGAGTCACGTCCAGACACTATTGGCCAAGCATCGCGTATTTCTGGTATCACCCCAGCGGCGATTTCGCTATTATTAGTGTATCTGAAGAAGCAAGGCTTATTACGCAAATCTGCGTAATGATAAGGGTACATAGTGTTACAGCAACAATTAACTACATTGTTAGCGCAAACTGATATTGCGCTAACGGAAAAACAACAGCAACAGCTAGTTCGTTACGTCGAGTTATTAGATAAGTGGAATAAAGCTTATAATTTAACTTCGGTACGCTTACCTGAAGAAATGATGATTAAGCATATTATGGATAGTTTAGTTGTTGCACCTCACTTACCCGGTCATCATTATATTGATGTTGGCACAGGGCCTGGCCTTCCGGGCATTGTATTAGCGATTGCATTACCTAACACACAATTTGTGTTACTAGATAGTCTAGGTAAACGCGTTCGCTTTTTAATGCATGTTAAACATGAGCTTGGCCTTGATAACGTAACACCTGTTCAGTCAAGAGTTGAAGAATATCAGCCAAGTGTTAAATTAGATGGCGTACTCAGTCGTGCATTTGCTTCATTACAAGATATGGTTGACTGGTGTTCGCACTTAATTGATCATTCGGGTAAATTTATAGCGCTTAAAGGTGTGTTCCCTAGTGAAGAGCTAGAGTCATTACCTACTGGCGTTAAGTTTGAGCAAAAAATTGCATTAGAAGTACCTAAGTTAGATGCACAACGACATTTAATTATTCTTTCTAAAGACTAGGGATCAGAGACACCGTGGCAAAAGTCATCGCATTAGCAAATCAAAAAGGTGGAGTGGGTAAAACTACAACCGCTGTAAACCTCGCTGCGTCTATGGCTGCAACGAAACGTAAAGTGCTGTTAATTGATCTCGATCCGCAAGGCAATGCGACTATGGGAAGTGGCGTAGATAAGTACGGCGACGTACCAACTATTTACGACTTACTCATTGAAGATAAACCTATAGAAGACGTTATTATCAAAGAAACGTCTGGCGAGTACCATATGATTGCTGCAAACGGTGATGTAACCGCTGCAGAAGTTAAACTTATGGAATTATTTGCCCGTGAAGTGCGCTTACGTAACGCACTTGAAAAAATTCAGGATCAGTACGAATTTATTTTTATCGACTGTCCACCCTCTTTAAATATGTTAACTGTTAACGCAATGGCCGCAGCTGATTCTATTTTAGTGCCAATGCAGTGTGAGTATTATGCACTTGAAGGGTTAACCGCATTAATGGATACGATTACGCAGCTTGCTAAGTTAGTAAACCCTAGCTTACAAATTGAAGGCATACTTCGTACTATGTACGATCCGCGTAACCGTTTAGCGAATGACGTATCAGAACAATTAAAACAACATTTTGGCGACAAAGTATACCGTACGGTGATCCCGCGTAATGTTCGTTTAGCAGAGGCACCTAGTTTTGGTACACCTGCTATGTATTATGACCGGGCATCAAGTGGCGCTAAAGCATATTTAGCACTCGCTGGTGAAATGTTACGTAGAAAAGAAAAAACAGCGTCCGTTGTCGCCTAACTTTGAGGTAAAAAAATAACATGTCTGCTAAAAAACGAGGTTTAGGCCGAGGACTCGATGCACTTTTAAGTTCGTCAAAGCCTACACCGAGCGCAAGCAAGGAACAAGACACATCAAACGTGACTGAAGCTGTAAAAAATGCGGCTGGGCCAAATAACAGTGAATTACAAAAACTCCCAATCGAGTTTTTACACTCTGGTAAATATCAACCTCGTAAAGATATGTCCGAAGAGGCACTAGAAGAGCTTGCTAGTTCTATTCGCTCACAAGGTATTATTCAACCTATAGTCGTGCGCCCTATTGCACAAAATAGTTTTGAAATTATCGCCGGTGAGCGTCGTTGGCGTGCAGCGCAAATAGCTAAGCTTGAAACAGTACCTTGTATTATTAAAGACGTACCAGATGAAGCTGCAGTAGCTATTGCGCTAATAGAAAATATTCAACGTGAAGACTTAAATGCCATGGAAGAAGCGGTTGCGTTAAATCGCTTACTCAATGAGTTTGAACTAACACATCAACAAGTAGCAGATGCGGTTGGCAAATCACGCACTACAGTGACTAACTTACTTCGTTTAAATAATTTAAACAGTGATGTAAAAATTCTGTTAGAACATGGCGACATTGAAATGGGGCACGCTCGTTGTTTATTAGCCCTTGAGGGAGAAGCACAATCAGATGCTGCTCGTTTAGCTGTTGCTAAAGCACTAACCGTTCGTGAAACCGAGAAGTTAGTTCGTTCAATTTTAGAACCCGTGCCAGCTAAAGAAATAGCTGAAAAAGATCCAGATGTTAAACAGTTAGAGCAACAACTAGCTGAAAACCTAGGTGCCAAAGTAGAAATAAATTACAACAAAAAAGGCAAAGGTAAGCTTGTTATTTCTTATACTAATTTGGACGAACTTGACGGCATTTTAAATCGCATTAATCAAGACAATACCCACCATTAGTTTTCTACATGTCTAAAAAGGGACATTTGTAGCTATTTCGTGTTACAAAGCGTCTACTCAAGTTGCAAAACTGGCAGGATTAAGTATAATTTCGCCAGTTTTCACACCCTAACAATTAGAACGCAATAAAGGTTAACTAAACGTGACTGATAAGTTAGCGAGTCCATATCGACTTGCCGTATTAAAGTTAATTTGCCTTCAGGGTGTTGTAGCATTAGTTGCTGCTGTAATTATTTGTTTTAGTTCGGGAGTCAATGCAGCGCTTTCATCACTCGCTGGTGGAGTTGTCGCAGTACTTCCGCACTTTGTATTTGGTCTTTATGCATTCCGACATATGGGTGCAAGTCGAGCAAATCAAGCGTATGCCTCGTTGAAACGCGGCAACGGATTAAAATTTATGCTAACAATTGTATTGTTTGCGCTAGTACTGAAGCATTTTCCGGTAATTTTATTACCCTTTTTTAGTACTTATATACTGGCGCTCTTTACTGGATTGTTCGCACCCGTTTTTTTTAAACATTAACTTTGGGATATAACATGGCAGCAGAAGAAGTTACTCTATCTGGCCATATCCAGCACCATTTGACCAATGCTAAGATGTGTTCGACCGATACAGGTCTCGCCTTCAATAAAGCATGTACGGATAGTGGTTTCTGGACATGGCATATAGATACCCTCGCATGGTCTATCGGTTTAGGTCTTATATTTTTATGGATCTTTCGTAGTGCCGCTAAAAAATCAACACTAGGTGTACCTGGAAAATTTCAATGTTTCATTGAAATGGTAGTAGAGTTTGTTGGTGACAACGTACGTGATACTTTCCATGGTAAAAGCAAGCTTATTGCACCATTAGCATTAACAATATTCGTTTGGATATTTTTAATGAACTTAATGGATTTAATACCGGTTGACTTTTTACCTGCATTAGCTGGTTTTGTTGGTGAGACTGCGTTTGGTATGGATTCACACGATGTGTACATGAAAATTGTACCAACGACTGACATTAATATGACTGCAGCGCTAGCGCTGGGTGTATTTATTTTAATGATAGGCTACTCAATTAAAATAAAAGGAATCGGTGGTTTTATTAAAGAACTAACACTTCACCCGTTTAGTTCAAATAATACTGCACTACAAATCCTTTTAATCCCGTTTAACTTATTACTTGAACTGATTGCGCTGGTTTCTAAACCGTTTTCATTAGCGCTACGTCTGTTTGGTAACTTATATGCAGGTGAATTGATTTTCATCTTGATCGGCGCTATCGGATTTATGCAATTACCATTGCATTTTGTTTGGGCTGTATTCCACATCTTAGTAATTGTATTGCAAGCATTCGTATTTATGATGCTTACGATTGTATACCTAAGCATGGCAAGTTCAGATAATCACTAATTTTTAGATTTACAATTTTACTTTTACTTTTAACTTTACAATTGAAACTTTGGAGAAATAAATGGAAGCTTTAGAATTATTAACAGGCTTAAAATACATCGCAGTAGCTTTACTAATCGGTTTTGGTGCGATCGGCACTGCAATCGGTTTTGGTAACATGGGCGGTAAATTCCTTGAAGCATGTGCGCGTCAACCTGAGCTTGCACCTTCGCTACAAGTTAAGATGTTTATTCTTGCTGGTCTAATCGATGCTGTAGCAATGATTGGTGTTGGTATCGCTATGGTATTGTTGTTCGTACTTTAATTTTATTTTTTGAACAGCTTACTATTTAAGGAGGAGCGGTTGTGAATTTAAACGCCACTCTTATCGGTGAATTGATTGCGTTTACGGTGTTCGTATTATTTTGTATGAAATACGTATGGCCACCACTAAACGGTGCAATTGAAGCTCGCCAGAAAAAAATCGAAGATGGTTTAGCTGCCTCTGATAGAGCCGAAAAAGACTTAGAACTTGCGCAAAAGAAAGCTGCTGAACAGCTTAAAGATGCAAAAGCTCAAGCGGCTGATATCATTGATCAAGCTAAAAAGCGTGCAGTGCTAATTGTTGACGAAGAAACACTTCGTGGTCAGCAAGAGCGTGAAAGTATCATTGCTCAAGGGCACTCTGAAGTTGAGTCTGAACGTAATCGCATAACAGAAGAGCTACGTAAGCAAGTAGCAACTCTGGCAGTGATTGGTGCAGAACGTATTTTAGAGCGTGAAATTAATCAAGCCGCACATAGTGACATCGTTGAAAAACTTGTCGCTGAGCTGTAATTAGGAGGGTATGAGCATGTCTAATTTGACTACTATCGCTCGCCCATACGCTAAAGCGGCTTTTGAACTTGCCGTTGAGAAAGGCACTCTAGAAAGCTGGAATGATATGTTGTTCTTTGCAGGCCACGTAGCCAGCAATGAACAAGCATCATCTGCTTTAGCAGGTATGCCTACAGCTACTGCACAAGCTGAATTATTTATTCAACTTTGTGCTGAGCAGCTCAACGAACAAGGTCAGAACCTAGTTAAGGTGATGGCTGAAAATGGACGTTTGACAGCTCTACCTGACGTTGCTGAGTTATTTGCTGAATTTAAAGCAGAATACGATAAAGAAATCGAAGTAGATGTGATTTCTGCAACTCCTCTTGTTGCTGCGCAACAAGAGTCATTGGTAGCGGCACTTGAAAAACGTTTCGCACGCAAAGTTAAGCTGAATTGTAGTGAAGACGCGTCAGTGGTTGGTGGACTTATTATTAGGTCTGGCGACACTGTAATCGACGGTACTATTCGCGGTAAATTAAGCCGCTTAGCTACAACACTACAATCGTAATTGGGAAAAAGAGCATGCAACTTAATTCCACTGAAATTTCAGATCTGATCAAACAACGTATTGAGAAGTTCGAAGTTGTAAGTGAAGCTCGTAACGAAGGTACTATTGTATCTGTTACTGACGGTATCATCCGCATCCACGGTCTTGCTGACTGTATGCAAGGTGAAATGATTGAGCTTCCTGGCAGCCGTTATGCTATCGCACTAAACCTTGAGCGCGACTCAATTGGTGCAGTAGTAATGGGTCCGTACGCTGACCTTACTGAAGGCGTAAAAGTATATACAACTGGTCGTATTTTAGAAGTTCCTGTTGGTCCTGGTCTACTTGGTCGTGTTGTAAACACACTAGGTGCTCCAATCGATGGTAAAGGCGCTTTAGATAACGACGGGTTTGAACCTGTAGAAAAAATTGCACCAGGTGTAATCGAGCGTAAATCAGTAGATGAGCCAGTTCAAACTGGTTATAAATCTATCGATGCGATGATTCCAGTTGGTCGTGGTCAACGTGAACTTATCATAGGTGACCGTCAAACAGGTAAAACTGCACTAGCAATCGATGCAATCATCAATCAAAAAGACACAGGCGTTAAGTGTGTGTACGTTGCGATTGGTCAAAAAGCATCTACTATTGCAAACGTAGTTCGTAAATTAGAAGAGCATGGTGCACTAGCAAATACTATCGTAGTTGTTGCATCTGCTTCTGAATCTGCGGCACTTCAGTACTTAGCACCGTTCGCGGGCTGTACTATGGGTGAATACTTCCGTGACCGTGGTGAAAACGCATTAATCGTATATGATGATTTGTCTAAGCAAGCAGTTGCTTACCGTCAAATTTCATTACTACTTAAGCGTCCACCAGGCCGTGAAGCATACCCAGGTGACGTATTCTACCTTCACTCTCGTCTTTTAGAGCGTGCATCGCGTGTAAACGCAGATTACGTTGAAAAGTTCACTAATGGTGAAGTGAAAGGTAAAACTGGTTCATTGACGGCATTGCCAATCATTGAAACTCAAGGCGGCGACGTTTCTGCGTTCGTACCGACTAACGTTATCTCTATCACCGATGGTCAGATCTTCTTAGAAACTGACTTATTCAACTCAGGTATCCGTCCGGCAGTAAATGCTGGTATCTCGGTATCGCGTGTTGGTGGTGCTGCACAAACTAAAATCGTTAAGAAACTAGGTGGCGGTATTCGTCTAGCCCTAGCTCAGTACCGTGAATTAGCTGCGTTCTCGCAGTTCGCGTCTGACCTTGATGATGCAACTCGTGCTCAACTTGAGCATGGTGAGCGTGTAACAGAGCTAATGAAGCAGAAACAGTACGCGCCAATGTCTGTTGCTGAAATGTCTTTGTCGTTATTTGCTGCTGAAAAAGGCTTCCTTCAAGACATCGAAATCGCGAAAATCGGTGACTTTGAAGCAGCTTTACTTTCTTATGCAACTAGCACATACGCAGAGCTTGTGGCTCAAATCAATGAAACTGGTAACTTGAATGCCGAGATCGAAGCGCAGCTTAAAGAACTTCTTACGAAGTTCAAGTCTACGCAAACTTGGTAATTTAGTTATTAATGGTGCGCTTTAGGAAACTAAAGCACACCTTGATTCGGAGAGAGAGTCATGGCCAGCGGAAAAGAGATTAAAAGCAAGATCGGGAGTATTAAAAATACTCAAAAGATCACTAGCGCAATGGAAATGGTTGCTGCGTCTAAAATGAAAAGGGCGCAAGAACGCGTTGCTTCAAGCCGTCCATACGCTAATAAATTACGTGAAGTAATTGGTCGTGTTGCTCAAGCAAATCTTGATTTTACTCACCCGTTCTTAAAAGAACGTGAAGTGAAACGAGTTGGTTATATTGTTATCTCTACAGACCGTGGTCTGTGTGGCGGTTTGAACTCAAACGAGTTTAAGAAAGTTGCACTTGATGTTAAAGCGTGGAAAGAGAAAGGTGTTGATGCTGAATTTGCTACTTTAGGTAGTAAGGCAGCAGGCTTCTTTCAACGTTTTGGTGGTCAACTACTCGCTAAAAAAGCGGGCCTAGGAGATAAACCTTCAGTACAAGACGTTATTGGTCCTGTAAAAATTATGCTTGATGCATTTTCTGAAGGCAAAATAGACCGTTTATTCTTGGTATATAACAAATTCGTTAATACCATGAAGCAAGAGCCAATTATAGATCAGTTACTCCCTTTGCCAAAAGCTGAAGAAGAAGTATCTGCTCACACATGGGATTACTTATACGAGCCAAACCCAGAGGCTATTTTAGAGTCTTTGTTAGTACGCTTTATTGAGTCTCAAGCATACCAAGGTGTGGTAGAAAATGCTGCCTCAGAACAGGCTGCTCGTATGGTTGCAATGAAAGCTGCAACTGATAACGCAGGTGACCTTATGGACGAGCTACAGCTTGTTTATAACAAGGCTCGCCAAGCAGCAATCACACAAGAAATTAGTGAGATTTGTTCTGGCTCAGCAGCAGTTTAATGCTTCGGGTAAAGATTAACGAGAGGAATAGACATGAGTTTAGGTAAGGTCGTCCAAATTATCGGCGCCGTTGTGGATATTGAATTTCCACAAGATAGCGTGCCAGCGGTATACCACGCACTAAGAGTAACAGATGGCGATTTAGCTGGTTTGACTTTAGAAGTTCAACAACAGCTAGGTGGCGGTGTAGTGCGTACTATCGCTATGGGTACTACTGATGGTTTACGTCGTAGTGCTTTAGTTATGAATACAGGTGAATCGATTCAAGTTCCAGTTGGTAAAGCAACACTTGGTCGTATCATGAACGTACTTGGTGAGCCAATCGATGAAGCGGGTCCAATCGGCGAAGAAGACCGTATGTCTATTCACCGTGCAGCGCCTTCATACGAAGAGCAATCAAGTTCAGTTGAGCTTTTAGAAACTGGTATCAAGGTTATCGACCTTGTATGTCCGTTTGCTAAAGGTGGTAAAGTTGGTTTATTCGGTGGTGCCGGTGTTGGTAAAACTGTAAACATGATGGAACTTATCCGTAACATCGCAATCGAGCACAGCGGCTACTCAGTATTCGCAGGTGTTGGTGAGCGTACACGTGAGGGTAACGATTTCTACCATGAGATGAACGATTCAAACGTACTTGATAAAGTATCGCTTGTATACGGTCAGATGAACGAGCCTCCAGGTAACCGTTTACGCGTAGCGTTAACAGGCCTTACTATGGCTGAAAAGTTCCGTGATGAAGGTCGCGATGTACTTTTCTTCGTAGATAATATCTACCGTTATACACTTGCTGGTACTGAAGTATCTGCACTTCTTGGTCGTATGCCGTCAGCGGTAGGTTACCAGCCTACACTTGCTGAAGAAATGGGTGTGCTTCAAGAGCGTATCGCTTCAACTAAGACTGGTTCAATTACATCAATCCAAGCGGTATACGTACCAGCGGATGATTTAACGGATCCATCTCCAGCAACTACCTTTGCTCACTTAGACGCAACAGTAGTACTTTCACGTGATATCGCATCACTTGGTATCTACCCAGCGGTAGATCCACTTGATTCATCTTCGCGTCAACTTGACCCACAAGTAATTGGTCAAGAGCACTACGATACAGCACGTGGCGTTCAAACAGTTCTTCAGCGTTACAAAGAACTTAAAGACATCATTGCAATCCTAGGTATGGACGAGCTTTCTGACGAAGATAAGCAACTTGTATCTCGTGCACGTAAAATCCAACGTTTCCTATCTCAGCCATTCTTCGTGGCAGAGGTGTTTACAGGCGCGTCTGGTAAATACGTATCACTGAAAGATACAATTGCTGGCTTCAAAGGCATTTTAAACGGCGAGTTTGATGAGCTTCCAGAGCAAGCGTTTTACATGGTTGGCTCTATCGAAGAAGCTCAAGAAAAAGCCAAAGGCATGTAACTAGGAGGGTAGTATGACAGCTATGACTGTACATCTTGACGTAGTAAGCGCAGAGCAGAGCTTGTTCTCTGGTCTTGTTGAATCGATTCAAGTATCTGGTAGTGAAGGCGAGCTGGGTGTAAACCTAGGTCATGCTCCACTACTAACTGCCCTTAAACCTGGTATGGTACGTTTAGTTAAGCAATATGGTCACGAAGATGTGTTATATGTTGCTGGCGGTACATTAGAAGTTCAACCAAATCACATCACGATTCTTGCAGATACTGCGGTTCGTGGTGAAGATTTAGATGAAGATTCTGTACAAAAAGCTAAACGTGAAGCTGAAGAACATATGGCGAATTCGTCAGCTGTTGAGTTTGATTATCAACAAGCGGCTACGCGACTGGCAGAAGCAGTTGCTCAGTTACGCGTAATTCAGCAATTACGTCACAAGTAAGCCTATCCGGTTTTGAAAAGCCCACTTTATGTGGGCTTTTTTGTGTCTGTAATTTAAACATGGTGTATCGCTTATTTATAATTGTTAAATAACAGGTCTATCAGACTATTATCTGTGCTTTATCACTTATATCCTTCACCAATCCTCGCTACAATAACGTCATCCAATTAAGTGTGTTTTTCAGTCAAGATTCAGTACGAATAAACTAACCTACTGAGTATCTGCACAAGAAGTGATTTACGTAATCTTCTGCACAAACATAATACTTATTTAGCTAAAACAACGGAAAAAGGAAATTGTTTTAATGGCTCTAACAACTGTTATTCTTGCTGCGGGTAAAGGTACTCGTATGCGCTCTGCTCTACCTAAAGTTTTGCACAATGTTGCAGGTAAACCAATGGTACAGCACGTTATTGATAATGCGATGGCATTAGGTGCAACGACTACAAACTTAGTTTACGGACACGGCGGCGATCTATTACAACAACAACTTGCCGATAACGATGTAAATTGGGTACTTCAAGCAGAACAACTCGGTACTGGCCACGCAGTAGCGCAAGCCAACTCTCATATTAACGATGAAGACACAGTATTAATTTTATACGGCGATGTACCGCTAACAAAACAATCAACTCTAGAGCGTTTATTAGCTGCAACACCTAAAAATGGTTTAGCGGTATTAACGGTAAATTTGGTAAACCCAAATGGCTATGGTCGCATGCTTCGTGTTGGTGGTAAGTTAGTCGGTATTGTTGAGCAAAAAGATGCAAGCTCAGAGCAGTTACTTATTAACGAAGTAAATACAGGCATTATGGCTGTTAACGGTAAGCTATTAAAAACTTGGTTAGGTAACTTATCTAACAATAATGCACAAGGCGAGTACTACTTAACAGATATCGTTGCAATGGCTCACAGTGAAGGCGTAGAGATCACTTCAGCGCAACCAGATCATGCAATGGAAGTTGAAGGCGCAAATAACCGTATACAACTTGCAGGCTTAGAGCGCGCTTACCAAGCATGGCAAGCAGAAGAGTTAATGTTAAATGGCGCAACACTCGCCGACCCTGCCCGTATAGATGTGCGTGGCAATGTTAAAACAGGCGAAGACGTATTAGTTGATATAAACGTTATCTTTGAAGGTAATGTGACCCTTGGTAACAATGTACAAATTGGCCCTAACTGTGTACTTAAAAACTGTACCATAGGCGATAACGTGGTAATAAAGGCGAATACCTTAATTGAAGATGCAAGCGTAGCTGCTAAATGTACGCTGGGCCCTTATGCTCGCCTTCGCCCAGGCGCTGTAATGGAAGAAGACTCACACATTGGTAACTTTGTTGAGATGAAAAAAACACGTTTAGGCAAAGGCTCAAAAGCCAACCACTTAAGTTATTTAGGTGATGCTGAAATTGGCGAAAAAGTGAATATTGGCGCTGGTACTATTACCTGCAACTACGATGGTGTTAATAAATCAAAAACTATTATTGGCGATAATGCTTTTATTGGCTCTAATTCATCACTCGTTGCCCCAGTAAATATAGGCGCAACTGCAACAATTGGTGCAGGCTCTGTGATCACCAGTACCGTTGAAGATGACCAATTAGCAATAGCACGCTCTAAACAGCGTAATTTAACGGGTTGGAAACGCCCAGTTAAAAAATAACAATTAGAGGCTACTTAGGTAGCCTTTTTTATTTTAGTTGAAGTTTAAATTGCTCTTTATAGCGTCTAGATAGGTTTAGTACTTTACCTGTAGTTAATTTTATTTCACTGTCGCCACTGGATAGTGGTGTAATAGACTCCACTTTATCGAGTTTTACGCCATGGCTGCGGTGAATTCTACAAAACCCCTGCACTTCAAGTTGTTTACTTAATGCTGTAAGCGTTGCCCTTAACGGATATATACGTGAGCCTATATGTAGGTTTACATAATTACCCGACGATTCAAGCCAATCAACATCCTCTATTTTTATAATGAATTCTTTTCCGAGCTTTTTAACTAATAGGCGGTTTATGGTCGATGTTGTTTGCTGCTCACTTTCTTCAATTGAAGAGGCTTCACCTAGTAACTGCTGCACCACATATTGATATACTTTGATAAGTACGATGAAAAACACAAAGCTTATAGCGTCTTTCTGGTATTCATAAATAAGCTCAAACCAGCTAAGTCCAAAGTTGTAAGACCCATCATTCAACAAATATATGAATTTACGAACCCCTACCATAATACCAACGTGTAACACGCTAAATATAATAGAGGCAGCAAAGTACATACCTAATGAGGCCGTAATATTTTGCCAATTAAAAGATAAGTGTCTTAAAAACCAAATTAAAATAGGGAATATAAGCAAAGTACTCAAGGCACTTGAATACTCCCAAATAAATGGCTCCCACATTAAAAAAGTTAAAGCTCCCTCTCTTTGGGCTTCCATTATTTGGGTTGTAGCGTTTACTGTATTATTAATTAATACGTAAGCACACAGTAATACTGATGCGTAAATGCTTTGAAAACGTTGAAAGTGCTGTAGGTTCATAAATATATGCTTATTGCTGACGTGGCACGCTTATCCCTGTATACCACCTTTTATCACTATTGCTTGTAATATAAGCACTTATAGATAGTTTTAGCGAGAGCTTTAGGTATGAATAACGCATAACATACATAAAGTAGTAAAAGCATGAGCACTCAAGTACAACAACCTTCATTAGTTAATTCGCGTAAATATTATCTTGATTGGCTTAGGATAATCGCATTTGCGTCGCTAATTTTTTATCACATTGGCATGTTGTATAGTGAAAACTGGGGATTTCATTTTAAAAGTAATTATACATCACAGTATGTTGAATATTTAATGTTGGTGTTTTCACCTTGGCGCATGTTGCTCATTTGGTTTATATCGGGCGTAGCACTGCGTTTTATGATTGATAAAGTACGCAGCTTTAAGTCTTGGTTACATTTCACCTTATACCGCTCTATTTTTTTACTGTTACCCTTGCTGGTGGGGTTATGGTTAATAGTGCCTTTACAGCTGTTTGCAGAAATGTCACAGCAAGGTGTTATTGATATTAGCTATTGGCAATTTTATTTAGCTTTTATAGAGACTAACAATACGCTTTTTATTAATTATCAGTCTGGAGTGTGGCCGAATGTGGATGTAAATCACTTATGGTATTTGCGCTCGTTGTGGCAATTTATGCTGATCATTATTGTTTTAACTCTTTTTGCACGCTTGCCTTTTATTACGCCTTTAAAAACCTTTGTTAAAGGGGATATGTCATTTGGGCTTTTAATTACCTTGCTCACTATTGCCGTACTATTTACAAGCCATTACTTAACTGGCGATTCAATTAGAGAGACTAACGGCTTAATACTGCTACTCACAGGATACATACTTGCCAAAAACACTTACTTTTGGAACTGCTTAAATAAAAAATTAGTATTACTAGCTTTGAGTTTTGCGGTTTTGTTTGTACTTATAATATTAAGTTATCAGAAGGTGTTTACTCTTCCTCATTTTATTTTAAGCGCTAGCTACAATATTCAACGTGTTGTAGGTGTATTTTTTGTACTTGCGCTCGCTCACCGATTCTTAAATTTTAATACTTACTATTTAAAACAGCTCAATGTATGGGTGTTTCCCTTTTATTTATTGCATCAAAGCATTTTGATTATTTTGTGTTTTTTACTACAGCCTTTAAGTTTAGGGCCTGGTGCTGAACCATTCATCATTATTATAGGGACTTGGTCTTTTTGCGGTGTTATTACATGGGGTATTACACGTATTGATGTACTTAGACCTTTGCTAGGGGTTGCAATTAAACGAGATTATTCCCCGACTGTAAAAATACTTGGCTATACGGCTGCTTTAATTTTAATAACTCCGCTAGCGTATAAGCTAATTACTTAGGCTAAGGGGCTGTATTAAAATTGCCATAATCTTGTCATGCCTGTGTGTTGATATTTAGCAAATACAATACTAAGGAAAATCACATGTTTAAAAAATCAATTATTGCGCTGTCACTTATATCTGTTCTTACTGGTTGCTCACTTGATGGTGACGATGGCCAAAACGGCTCTCAAGGATTACAGGGAGAACAAGGCGCAAATGGGATAAATGGTGTAAATGCTAATTCAGTATTAAATATTAGCCTCGTAGGAAGAGGAGTATTAAATGCACAAAGTCCAGAAGGTGCCGCTGAAATAGTTGCTTACCAAGCATCTAAAAAATGGATTTACGCTATTAACAGTTCAGGCGATGACGCTGTTATTAATATTTTACCCGCCGATACCTTTGATACTGCCGCACTCGTTAAAGATAACGAAGGGGTTATCAGCGCCACAAATTTAACGTCCGTTATTACGTTGTCTTTAAACGAGCATACCCAAGGCGATGCAAACAGCATTGCTATTGATGAAAATAATAATTTACTAGCGGTCGCAATGGCTGCTAAAAGCACGGGTGATGCAGGTCAAATTGCTTTTTACGATATAAGCGGCGACTCACCTGTATTTATTAAAAACGTAACGGTCGGATTTTTACCAGACATGGTGACGTTCACCCATAATGGCGCAAAGGCAGTGGTTGCTAACGAAGGTGAACCAAGCGGCGACTACAGCGTAGACCCTGAAGGTTCTATTAGTATTATCGATATAACAAATAATGTAATAGCCGATACAGCAATAAATATTGATTTTAAAGCCTATAACAACAAACAAACCGAACTAGAAGCGCAAGGGGTAGTTTTTGCAAACCCAAATGGTCGTACTATTAACGGTAATCTGATAAATACCACAGTAGCTATGGATTTAGAGCCCGAGTACGTTAGCATTTCTAAAGATAACAAATACGCTTATGTATCTATTCAAGAAAACAATGCACTTGCAATAGTTAACCTACAAGACAACAGCCTTGAGCTAAAGGGCTTAGGCTTTAAAGATTGGTCAAGCTTACAACTTGATGCCTCAGATAAAGATGGCGGCGTTAATTTTAAATCATACCCAGGGCTCTATGGTATGTACCAGCCCGATACTATCTCAAGCTTTAGTTGGAAAGGCGCTAACTTTATAGTCACTGCCAACGAAGGTGACGCAAGAGAATACTTTTTTGATACAACGGATGAAGCAGACTGTATAGCAAAGGGGGGACTTGATTACGATAAAGACGACGGCTGCTTAGCTTATATAGATGAGAGCCGCGTTGAAGACTTAACGCTTGCAGCTAATTTTGATTACTTAAATAACGACGATAACGATATTGGTCGCTTAAAAGTAACAACAATAAAAGGCGATACTAATAATGATGGTCAATACGAATCGCTTTATGCTTATGGTGCACGTTCGTTTACCATTTTGGACAGCAATGGGCTGGTGGTGTTTGATTCAGGCGATGATATAGGTCGTATTACTGCATCGGTTCATGGTGAAGCATTTAACAACAATGAAGATGAAAACAAAGGTGACTCACGTTCAGATGATAAAGGCGCAGAGCCAGAAGCGCTGACTATTGGTAAAATTGACGATCGTACATTTGCTTTTATAGGGCTCGAGCGTATGGGTGGGATTATGGTTTATGATATTACCAATCCATATAATGTGCAGTTTGAAGACTACTTCTATAATAGAGGCTTAATTAAAGACGCTAATATTACAGGCGATTTAGCGCCTGAAGGAATGGAATTCGTTCCAGCTGAGCAAAGTGCTACAGGAAACCCACTATTAATCGTTGGAAATGAAATATCAGGCTCCATTGCCGTATGGGAAATAGCATCTAAATAAACCTTTAATTTAAAATAAAGCTGTGTGTTGTTTGTTTAACATACAGCTTAGTTTAAACCTTACTAATACCTCATCAATAGATACTTATATTGTGCGTGTTTTTTAAACTAAAAGTATCCTGTAGCCCTTTATTTGTATAGCTTTCATACTAAATTCATTTAATTGTCAAAAAGCTGAAATAAAACATTGACCCCCGCTCGAATCTCCCTATAATGCGACCCCACTGAGACGGGAAACGCCGAAGCATAGCGAGGCACGAACTACTCACAGAGTTAAATAAAACTTCGGTTTTAAATCTTCTAAAAAGAAAGTTTAAAACAAAGTGTTGACTCGAAAAATAAAGGGTGTATTATTCGCATCCCTTGAGACGCTAAAGCGACTCAAACGTTCTTT